>JAUHYB010000243.1 GCA_030426745.1 bacterium | reverse complement strand
CGGAGCGCGAGGTGCTGGGCATGAACCACGCGCAGATCGGCGCGCGGCTCGCGCGGCGCTGGGGCTTCCCCGACGTGCTCGTCGACACGATCGAGTTCCACCACACGCCCGAGCGCGCCGCCGTGGATCCGGAGCTCGCGGGCATCGCGCACCTCGCCGAGTCGATCACCTACGCGCTCGCGCTGGGCGAGGGGCTCGACACGCTCGCGTACGCGTTCAGCGACAGCGCGCTGGGCCTGACCGGCATCGACCGCGTGGGCTTCCTCTCGATGGAGGAGCGCCTCCTGCGCGAGCTCGACAAGGCGCGCGACGTGCTGGCCGCCGCGGCCTGAGCGCGCGTCACCGCCCGCTACCGCCCGCTACCGCCCGCTACCGCCCGTCACCGTCCGGGGGCGGGCGCGTTCGACGCCGCGGGCGGGCTCGGCGGCAGCGATCCGTCGAGCGCGCCGATCTGCAGCATCAAGCGGTCCGGCCCGAAGTAGTCCGCGTCGACGAGTTCCGCCAGGAAGCGCGCGCCGCCGAGGTGCGCCGCGTCCCAGAAGCGCCGGCCGTCCGGGCGCGCGAGCAGCACGGGCGCCTCCAGCCGCGGACCGCCCGCGTCCTCGACGTAGGCGGACCGGTGCACCTCGAAGGACCCCGGCGGCCAGATCAACACCGTCGGCGAGCCGTCTTCCGCGGTCCTGCCGAGGCCGCACACGCCGCCCTCCTCGCCGAGCGGCACGGTCAGCGGTTCGCCGGTGGTCCCGTCGTCGTTCGCGCGCCGCACCGTGGGCAGGCCGCCGGGCGGCGTCGCCAGGATCCAGCGGCCGTCCGGCGACAAGCGCACGCGGTCCCAGGTGCGGTCGACCGCGAACAGGACGCGCGGCGCGATCGGCGGCGACGCGTCGAGGTCGAGCGCGACCAGCCGCGTCTCGTCGACCCGCTGCTCCTGCAGGAACAACGTCCGCGCGTCGTCGGACAGGCTCGGCATGCGCACCCGGGATCCGGTCTCGGTGATCGCGTAGAGCAGCTCGCCCTCCGCCGGCCGCTCGAGGGTCGTGCGGCGGACCTCCGACCGACCTTCTCCGCGCCGGCAGTAGTACAGCGCGCCGCTCGCGGTGTCCGCGACGCTGCCCATCACGTCGAAGCCCGGCGCCGACAAGAGCAGCCGCGTCGCGGTTCCGTCGACCGGCCCGCCCCACGACTCGAAGTGTCCCGCGGCGCCGGAGACGCTGAAGGTGACGAACCCGCCGTCCGGCGAGGTCATCATGTAGCCCTCGATCGTCGCCGCGAGCGCCAGTCGCTCCATCGAGTCGACGCCGTCCACGCGGAAGAGCCCGCGGCGATCCTCTTCGCCGTCGCCGGAGAACCAGATCGCCGTGCGGTCCCTCGACGCGTGGAAGTCGCCGGAGCGCCAGCGGTGCTGCTTCCACAGGCCGGTCGCCACGGGCAGCGGTTCGCCGAAGGTCAGCGTCGACGCGTCGAAGGGCGCCGACAAGAGCGTGCCGGCGCGGGTGTACAGCAGGCGACCCGAGTCCAGGAGCTGCGCGCACGACGACTCGTCGATCAACAAGCGCTGTTCACCGCTCGCCACGTCGATCGTCACGATCGACTCGTGAGCGGTGCGCGCCGTCTGCCGGAAGGCGCGCGCGATCACGACGTCGCCGCCGGGCAAGGCGTCCAGCAGTTCGGGGGAGGAAGGCCACTCCGCGGCGTCGCGCGCGATGGTCGTCCGCTCGACCGCGATCGGTTCCTCGACGGTGACGACGATGAGCTCCGCGGGGCGACCGCTCAGCGCGACACGGCGTTCGTCGAGCCACACGAGCCAGCCGTCGAACTCGATGGTGTCCGGCAAGCGCGTGATGAAGCGCGTCGGACCGTCGCCGTCGAGCGGGACGACGACCAGCTCGAATCGACCGGCCGTGCCCTCGACCTCGCGCGCGACGCCCAGGCGATCGCCGCTCGGCGAGTAGCCGAACGCGCGCGCGCGGCGCGTGCCGGCGAGCGGCGCGGACTCGAAGGCGTCGAGCCGCGTCGACACCAGCGCGCGGTCGGTGTTCCAGCGCCCCGGTTCCTGGTGGACGATGCGGTCGCCCGACGGCGACAGCAGCGGGAAGTGCGCCAGGTCGCCGGCCTCGAGCTTCAGCGACAACCGCAACACCCCCGCGGGCTCCGCCGCGCGGCGCGTGTCCCCCGCGCGGCCGCCCCACCAGCCCGCGGCGAGCGCGACGGCGAGGCCGACCAGCGCCAGCCAGCGGCTCTTCGGGCCGGCCGCGGCCGCGGCGTCCTGTCGCGGACCGCGCGCCCACGCGCGCTCCTCCAGCGCCGTCTCCAGCTCGATCCGCGCGTCCCCCGCGTCGCGCCAGCGGCGGCGCGGGTCCTTCTGCAAGCAGCGCTCGATCAGCTCGCGCACGCGCCGCGGCGTGCGCGCCGGCAGCGCGTCGAGGTCGGGGTCGCGCTCGAGGATCCCGCCGACCAGCTCCGCGCCGGACTCGGCGTGGAAGGGCGGACGCCCGCCGAGCAACTCGCACAGCAGGCAGCCGAACGACCACAGGTCCGCTCGTCGATCGATCTCGCCGCCGCGCAGCTGTTCGGGGCTCATGTACAGCGGCGTGCCGACCGCGACGCCGTCTCCGGTCGCGCGCACGTCCGTCGGGACGCTCGCGGAGGTCGCGAGTCCGAAGTCGAGCACCTTCACCGTGCCGTCCGACTCGCGGAAGACGTTCGACGGCTTCAAGTCGCGGTGCACCACGCCCGCTTCGTGCGCGGCCTCGAGGCCGGCCGCGACCTGGCGCGCGACGTCCAGCGCGTCGCCCATCGACAGCGGCCCCCTGGCGAGCGCCTCGTCGAGCGCCTCCCCCTCGAGCCGCTCCAGCGCGAGCCACGGCACGCCGTCCGCCTCCTCCGCGCCGAACACGACGGCGACGTTGGGGTGGCGGATCGCCGCCAGCACGCGGGCCTCGCGCTCGAAGCGCGCGCGCCGCACCGGGTCGGACGCGCCTTCGGCGGAGAGGCGCTTCAACGCGACGCGCCGATCGAGCTTGCGGTCGTACCCCTCGAACACGACACCGTGCGCGCCGCGCCCGATCTCCGGCCCGAGCTCGTACGGACCGACGTGCTCGCCCCCGGGGTCCGGCTGTCCGTCGTTCGTCATCGCGCGGGATCCTAGCGCGCGGGTCGCGGCGTCGCGACGAGCGTCAGGCGGCGCGGTGGATGGAGGGTCGGCGGATCCGCGGGCGGGAGGCCGCGGAACCGGCGCGTGGTCGGTGCCCCTCGGGAGTAGATCGCGGGGAGCAGATCGCGGGCGGCCGATCGCAGGCAGTGGCGACCGCGGGGCGCGCTCAGCGACGACGACGGCGATCGTGTCGATCGCGCGTGCGGCGAGCGGGCCGCGAAGGCCCGGGGTGGGGTGGATAAGGGGATTTGAACCCCCGACCTCCGGTGCCACAAACCGGCGCTCTAACCAACTGAGCTATATCCACCGTCCGGGTCCGCCCCGAAAGGCGGTCCGGAAGGATCGTGGCGGATCCGGGCGCTGTCAAGCCGAGGGGACCGAATTCGTCGCGCGCGCCGCGCGGGAGCCGCCGCCGCGCGAGCGACGGCGCGAGCATCGCCGCGGCAACGGCCGCAGCGTCGATCGGGGCGACGGACCGGCTCAGGAGGAGCGGCCCAGGCGGCGTCCGTCGTCGCGGGCCCGGTCGCCCAGGAGCTCGGCGTTCTGCGCCCGCAGCGCGCGGTTCTGCTCCTGCAGCGCGCCGAGCGCGACGAGCAGGCGGCGCTCGAGCTGGCGCGCGTCGCGCACCTCGGTCTCCAGGCGATCGAGCCGGCGGTTCGCGCCGCGCTCCAGGAGGCGGGCGAGCTCCAGCTCGCGCTCCGCGTCGGCGATGCGCTGCTGGTACGCGCGCTCCTTGCGGCCCGGCCCAGTGACTCGCGGCCCCGTGACTCGCGGCCCTGTCGGTCGCGGTCCACTGGATCGCGGTTCCGTGGCGCGCGGACGATCGGCCCGCGGGACGACGTCGACGGCAGCCAGGCCCTCGGCGTCGCGCGGGCCGCGCCGGACGACGCGATCGGCGCGCGCGGTGCGATCGGCGTTCGTGGTGTCCGGGCGGACGGCGGCCTCCGCCTCGGTCTCACGGGTCTCGGGGTCGCTCACGGTCGTCACGCGGGTCCGGCGGTGGTCCTTCACCCTTGCACCATCGGCGGCTTCGGCGCGTCCCTTGCCCGGGGATCGCGCGGAATCGCGGGCCGTTCCGAGGCGCGCGCCGCGACCCGCGCCCGCGCTTGCTATCCTGCCCCCGTGAGCGAGTCGCAGTCCGACGCGGACAAGCCGAAGAGCTTCGGCAACATCAGCGAACACCACTGGTCGCGCGCCCGCGCGGGCGCGAACCAGGAGGCGATGGAGCACCTGCGCGAGCGCTCGCGGGCGCCCGGCGTGGCCGAGGGCGGCGCGTCGCGCAACCACTACTGCATGGAGTGCCACGGCGTGCTGCCGCTCGCCTACGACCAGCGCGCGCCCGCCGACGAGGCGCACGTCGAGCGCTGCCCGCACTGCGGCGCGAAGGTCGACCCGCGCGTCCGCGCGATGTTCAACTGGGTCGAGATCGACCAGCCGCCCAGGAGCGACCTGCACGCCCTGCTGCCGATCCTGGCGATCGGCTTCCTGGCGCTGCTCGGGCTCGTCATGGGCCTCTACTACTGGTTCTCCTGAGCGCGGGCCACCGGTTCGCCGGAGCGCGAGAACGACGGAACGACAGCATGACCGACCTCCCCTACGACCCGCGGCGCTTCGACCGCCAGACGCGCTTCGCGCCGCTGGGCCCGGACGGCCAGCGTCGGCTGGCCGAGAGCCGCGTGCTGCTGGTCGGCTGCGGCGCGCTGGGCGGCGTCATCGCGCAGAGCCTGGTGCGCTCCGGCGTCGGCGAGCTCGTGGTCGTCGACCGCGACGTCGTCGAGCTGTCGAACCTGCCGCGGCAGGTGCTGTTCGACGAGTCGCACGCCGCCGCCGCGACGCCCAAGGTCGACGCCGCCGCCGAGACGCTCGCGCGCGTCGGCGGCAACACGCGCATCGAGACGCACGCCGCGCACCTCGACGCGGACAACATCGAGGACCTCGCGGAGGACTGCGACCTGATCCTCGACGGCACGGACAACCTGGGTACGCGCTACCTGGTGAACGACTACGCCGTCGAGAACGGCGTGCCGTGGATCTACGGCGGCGTCGTCGGTTCGGGCGGCCTGGTGATGGCCGTGCTGCCCGGGCGCGGTCCGTGCTTGCGTTGCGTGTTCCCCGAGCCGCCGCCGACGGCGAGCCTGCCGACCTGC
>JAUHYB010000242.1 GCA_030426745.1 bacterium | reverse complement strand
CGCTCCACGGCCGTCGACTCGACGCGCTGCAGCTCGCCGAGGCCTGGCTCGAGGACCACCTGGAGTCCGACGCGCCCCCGGCGGTCGCCCACTGCCCGGACTCCGAGGAGCTGTACGACTACGCGCGAGGTCCCGGCGCGCGCCCGCTGGCCGCGGAGCGCCGCGCGCAGCTCGACCGGCACCTGGTCCGCTGTCGCCCCTGCGAGAGCGCCGCGCGCGGCCTCGCGATGCGCCCGCCCGCGCCGATCGAGGACCTGCCGCGCCTCGAGGGCCTGGACGCCGTCGACCGCGAGCTGGTCCGCCGCCTGGCCGCCCCGATCCCCGTCGCGAACCCCGCCGGCCGCCCCGCGCTGCTGCGCTGGGCCCCGCTGGCCGCCGCCGCCTCGCTGGTCGCGGTCGCCGCGATCGGCTGGAACGACGACGCGTCGCCGCTCTTGCCCGAGACCGAGCCGGTCCGCGGCCTGGAGAGCGGCGCGCTCGTGTCCCCCGCCGGCCCCGTGCTGTCGGTCCCCGCGGACGCCGCGACCGCGCTGCTGCCCGCCGGCGCGACGGTCGTCTTCGAGCTCGCCCCGCGCGAGGGCGCGACGCGCTACGCCGCCGAGGTCTTCGCGCTCTCGTCCGGCGCGCTGGACGCCGGCGAGCGCGTGCGCGACCTGTCGGGCACCGACCCGCTGCTGGGCGCGCTGCAGCTGCCGCCCGGCCGCTACACCTGGCGCGCCTTCGCGACCGTGAACGGCCTGGACGTCGACCTCGGCGCCCGCGAGTTCGAGGTGGTCCGGGACGAGGCGATCGCCGCGGCCCTGCGCGGCGCCGACGCCGTGCGCGCGATCGCCGCGCTGCACGAGGCCGGCTTCCGCTCCGACGCCCGGCGCCTCGCGCGCGCCTTGCCCGCCGGCGAGGAGCGCGACCGCTACCTCGACGCGTCCCGCTGACCCCTTCCTCCCCACCCGCGCCGCGCCCCGCGGGTGACCGACCCCGCCGCCGGCCCGTGCGCTCCGCCCGCTTCCTCCTCGCCGGCCTCGCCGGCTCGATCGCGCTCGCCGCGTGGTGGCGTGCGGAGGGCGAGGCGACGGACGAGGTGCGCGCCGCGGCCGCGACGGCGGACGTCGCGCGCGACGCGGCAAGCCCGCGCGCGTACGACGAGCTGCAGGCGGAGCTCGCCGCGCTGCTCGGCGCCTGGCGTCGCGGCGAGGACGGCGTCGACCGCGCGCGGCTCGCCGGCCTGGCGGACGAGCTGGCGCGCGACCACGACCGCGCCGACGCGCCGCGCGTGGCGGACCACTACCTCTCGCTGTCGCCGTCGGAGCGCCGCGCCGGGCTGGACGACGAGGCCGAGTGGGCCGCGCTGTGGCGCGCGACGAAGGCGGCGGATCCGGCGACCTGGCCGACCGAGCGCGAGCGCGTGTTGCGCGAGCTGCGCGCGCTTGCCGACCGCGTGTTGCCGCGCGCGGACGACCTGCCGGCGGCGCTGGCGCTGTCGCTCGCCGCGCGCATCGAGGTGCGCGCGCTGGAGGCGGGCGGCGTGGGCGCGGTCGAGCGCACCGAACGGCTCGCGCGGGCCGAGCGCGACGCGCGCCGCGCGCTGGCGATCTGCGAGCGCGCGGGCAGCGCCAGCCGCGCGCTGGAGCCGCGCTGGACGCTGGCGCGCGTCGACCGGCTGCGCGGCGACGCGGCGGCGGCCGAGGTGCGCTACGCGCGGCTCGGCGAGGAGGCGCGACGGCTGCGCAACGACGACTTCCTCGAGTACGCGCTGGTCGCGCGCGTCGACCTGGCGCGCGAGCGCGGCGACGTGCGCGGCGTGGACGCGCTCCTGGCCGAGCTCGCGACGGTGCGCCGCCCCGAGGAGTGCTGGGCGCTCGCGCGCGAGGCCGCGCAGCGCCTGATCGACGAGGACCTGCCCGACCGCGCGGAGGAGTTCCTGCTGCGCACGCGACCGGCCGACGCGGCGGCGCTCGTGGGGTGGCGCGCGCTGCTCGCGCTCGCGCAGCTGCGCCAGGGCGAGACCTCGCGCGCGCGCGCGCAGCTCGCCGAGTTGCCGCCGGACGAGCCCGAGGCGCGCCTGATCCGCGGGCAGCTGCTGCTGGCCGAGGACCGGCCGTGGGAGGTCGTCGCGCTGTGGCAGGACGGCCTGGGCGACGCGTCGCTCGACCCGCTGTCGCGCGTCGTCGCCGCGACGCAGCTCGGCGAGGCGTGGCTCGCGGAGGGCGAGACGCAACGCGCCGCCGAGGTGCTCGACCGCACGCTCGCCGACGCCGCGGACTGGGAGGCGCGACTCGCGCGGGACCGTCGCCTGGCGGGCGGCGCGGGCACCGTCGCCGGCGAGTGGCTCGGCCTGCACGCCGTCGTGCTCTGCGCCGAGGCGCACCGGCGCATGGGCGACGACGCCGCGGCGCTCGCGCGCGTCGAGTCGTGGCACGCGCGCGGCTGGCGCGGCGGCGCGCTGTCGGCGGACGACCTCGCGGCCTGGTCGCGGGTCGCCGAACACGGGCTGCTGTCGCTGTCGGCCGGCGCCGACCGCGGGCTCGCGGTGCACCTCGACCCGGACGGCGCGCTCGAGTCGATGGAGCTGCCGCACCCGCGTCGCGCGTGGCGCGCGGGCGTGCGGCGCTTGCGCGAGGCGGCGCAGCGCGACGACGAGGCCGAGGTGCGGCGCCTGGGCGCGGAGCTCGCGCGGCAAGCTTTCCCGCCCGGCCTGCTCGAGCGCCTCGCGCGCGGCGACGCGGACGACCGCTTGCTGTTGCTCGCGCACGGCCCGCTCGAAGCGCTGCCGTTCGAGCTGCTGACGCTGCCCGACGGCCGCTGGCTGGACGAGGTCGTCAGCGTGCACTACCTGCCCGGCCTGCCCGCGCCGCGGCCGGGCGCGCCGGCGACGACGCGCGGCGCGTGGCAGCTGCTGGGCGACCCGCGCGGCGCGGACGGGCGCGCGCTGTTCCCCGCGGCGCGCGGCGAGCTGGAAGCCGTGCTGGCGATGCGGCCCGACGCGAGCCTGGCGCGCGCCGGCGACTTCACGGCGGACGCCGTGCTCGACGCGCTCGCGTCGCCGCGGCCGGTGCACCTCGCGACGCACCTGGGCGACGCGTCGGCCTGCGCCGACCCGCGCTTCGCCCCGCTAGGCCTCGCGCTGGACGCGGGCGCGGAGCTGTGCGTCGGGACGGTGGCGGCGTCGCCGCTGGCCGCGCCGCTGGTCGTCCTGTCGACCTGCGAGTCGGCGGGCGGGCGGGCGCTGGACGCCGAGGGCCTGCAGGGCCTGTCGCGCGCGCTCCTGGAGGGCGGCGTGCGCGACCTGCTCGTCAGCCCCTGGCCGGTGCGCGACCGCGTCGCCGCCGAATGGACGCCGGCCTTCCACGCCGAGCTGCTCGACGGCGCGAGCCCGGCGCGGGCGGCGCGGCGCGCGCGGGCCGCCCTGCGCGACGCCGGGCACCCGGTGTCGGCCTGGGCGGGATTCCGTCTGCTGGGGCGGGACGGCGAGCGACCCGCGGAGCGCGCGGGCGACGCGCCCGCCCCCGGAACCTCCGCCGCCGCGGGCCGCTGACGGTCCCGCCGTCGGGCCGCCGAGCCCGGAACGGGGAATTCTTTCCGGGTCGCGGCCGTCCGCCTCAAGCGGGGGGAAGGGTCTTCCGATACCCGGGTCTGGCGCAGGAGCCCGCTGCTCCGGCCGAGAAGGAGACCCAGATGATCACCGCCGCCCTCGTCGCCACCCTGACCGTCGCCGCCACGCCCGCCGAGCCCGAGGACCTCGTGCTCGTGCGCGTCGAGCCCACGCGCCTCGTCGCGCGCAACCTCGGTCGTGAGGAGCGCCTGCTCTTCTTCGCGGACGAGGACCGCCTGCAGGTCGTCGGTCACCGCCTGCGCGCCGGCGAGAGCCTGCGCCTCGAGTACCCGCGCCACGCGCTGGACGGCGTGTCGCTGGAAGTCGTCGACGCCGCGGGCGCCGAGTGGTCGACCACCGGCGCGCTGCCGCTCGCGACGCACCCGACGAGCCGCGCGTGGAGCCTGTACTGCACGCCGCCGCGCGTCGAGTCGCAGCGCCACGGCCTGGCCGGCGGCGCGCGCGAGGCGCTGACGCCGACGGACAGCCTGCTGCCCGCGAAGGCGCTGCGCTTCTTCCGCGACGAGCCCGCCGCCGCCGCGCGCGAGGCGCTCTCCCCCACCCACGTCCCCGGGCCGAAGCCCGGTCCGCCGAAGCCGGGCGACACGCCGCCCGACCTGGAGAAGGACCCGCTGCCGCCGCTGTAGCGACGCCCGGGACGACCGCGCAACGCCTCCGAAGAGGCCGAAGCAGAGAGACCGGAGCGAGGGAGTCCCATGGGGCTCCCTCGCTCCATTTCGTGCGCGGTTCGCTCGCTCCGGTCCGGAACGTGAGAACCGCGTTCGCGCGGGGTTCGCGCCATCTATCCGCCCGCGTCGGGGAAGCGTAGCTTCGAAGGCCGAGCCGCCGCTCACTTCGAGCCGGCGACCGTTCTCCCTCACAACCAGCACTCTCGAATCGGAGCGTCACGATGAGGACAGCCCTACTTCCCCTGTGTCTCGCCGGACTGGCGAGCACGCTCTCCGCGCAGACCCCGACCCTGATCGACGAGCTCGCCGCCAGCGCGCCCGCGCCCGAAGCGCCGGCCGTCGCGACTCCGTCGACACCGCCCGCCTCCGGCGGCGGCCTGTTGAACGGCAACGACGACTGCGCGCTCGCGCCGACCACCGACGCCATCGCCGGCACCGGCACGTTCACGTTCGACAACACCGGCGCGACGCTCGACCCGAACTTCGGTCAGCTCGAAGCGCTGTGCTCCGCCGGCGGCTTCACGCAGGTCACCAACGACGTGTGGTTCGAGTGGACGGCGCCGTCCGACGGCTTCTGCATCATCACGACGGCGGGCACGGGCGACCCGAAGATGGGCATCTACCCCGGCTCCGGGTGCCCCGCGATCGGCACGTCGATCACCTGCACGGACAACCTGTCCGGCGCGCTCCCGAGCGTGTCCTTCGCCGTCGTCTCCGGCGACACCTACATGATCCAGATCGGCGCGTCGCCGCAGCAAGCGAACACCGTCGTGACGGGCGCGTTCACGATCACGATCGGCCCGATCGTCTGCGGCATCGCCGACGACGGCTCGGACGAGAACTCGCTCGGCCTGATCAACGGCGGCCAGCTCTGCATGATGAACAAGGTCGAGTGCTTCGACGTCATCGACGCGGTGCAGGTCGCCTACGACCAGGTGCCGGACGGCAACGCGGTCGAGATCGCGGTCTGGGACGACGTGGACATGGACGGCGACCCGACGAACGCCGTGCGCGTCAGCACGCACGCGACGA
>JAUHYB010000241.1 GCA_030426745.1 bacterium | reverse complement strand
CGACTGGTGGGCCCGCACCGCCTGGGCCGGCCTGCGCGGCCGCGCGCACGACGCGCTGGCGCCGACGACGCGCGACTACGCGCGCTTCCTCTTCCACGCATGACCATCGCGGACACGACCACGGTGCGCCCCGCGCTGCGCGAACCGCTGCGGCGCGCGCTGAACTGGATGCTGTCGCTGCGCGACGCGGAGGGCCGCATCCTGTGCCCCGACCACGGCGTCGAGCACACCGGCAAGTCGGCGGGCGCGATCGTCACGGCGCTGGAGCTGATGCGCCGGGGCGAGGACGACCGCGACGTGCTGAAGGCGGCCGCGATCCAGCAGGGCCGGCGGCTGGTCGGCAACCTGATCAACGAGCCGGACAGCCCGTGCTACACCTTCCGCCCGGGGCGGCACGACCCGTTCAACTGCTCGAACTCGGTGATCGACGGCGGCGCGTGCGCCGACGCCCTGGCCGAGCTGGTGCACGTGTTGGGGCCCGAGCTGTCGCCCGCCGACCGCGAGGCCTTCCGCCACGCGAGCCTGCTGCACGCGCGCACCTACCTGCGCTACGCGATCCTGGACAAGGGCATCCCCGCGCAGCGCGCGTGGGGGCTCGCCGGCCTCGCGAACGCGCACGCGCTGGAGGCCGACCCGCTGCTCGAGCGCGCCGCGATCGAAGCGGTCGGCATCCTCGAGGGCATCCAGCACTCCGACGGCAGCTACCCGTACCACCCGGTCGAGTGGGGCGCCGCGCACCCCGGCGCCGCCGACGCGTCGGCGTTCTACCAGTCGCGCGTCACGGCGTTCCTGTTCTTCGCGCTCGAGCGCCTGGGCCGCGACCCGCGCGACCCGTTGTTCCGCGGCGCGTTGCGGCGGGGGCTCGACTTCCTGCTCGCGCTGCAGGGGCCGGACGGCGTGAAGATCGGGCTGGTCGAGGCCAAGCCCTGGTACTGGGGCGCCGAGTACGAGGTCGCGTCGCACCCCTTCGACGTCGCGGCCTTCTGCGCCGGCTGGCGCCACGATCGACGTCCGCACCTGGCCGACGCGGCGCGGCGGTCGTTCGAGGCCTGGGCGCGGCACCTCATGCCGGACGGGCGGCCCACCAGCCACCGGCCCGGGCCCGGCCGCCGCGACAGTTACCAGTGCCCGCTGTTCTGGGCGGGCCACGCGATGTGGGCGGCGCGCGCGCTGCCGGAGCTCGAGGCGGCCTACTCCGCGCCGGAGCCGCCCGAGCGCCTGTCCGGCGGCATCGACCTGTCCGTCGCCGCCTTCCCCGACGCGCAACTCGTGCGGCTGGAGGACGACGCCGTCGTCGCGTGGGTGCGCGGCGCGCGGCCGCCGTGGAACGTGCACCACGGCAGCCCGCACGGCGCGGGCCTGTTGCAGGTCGTGCGCAAGGAGGACGGACGCGCGCTCCTGGAGCGCCGCCGCCACGACCACCGGCAGGAGGCCGAGTGGTCCTGCCGCGCCGGCGCGCGGGACTGGAAGCGCGGGATCGCCGCGGGCCGCGACGAGGTGCGCTTCTCGTTGTGGCTGTCGCGCGTGCACGCGCGGGCGGGGCGGGCGGCGGAGGCCTGGCGCGCGCCGATCGACGCGCTGCGACACGGGGTCGTCGACTTCGCGTCGCCGACGGGGTCCAGCGCCTTCGCGCGCGAGGCCGCGCTGGAGCTCCTGCCGGACGGCGTGACCGTGCGCGCGCCGCTGGGCCTGCGCGGCGGCGAGGCGATCGGGGGCAGCGCGCTGGAGCGCCGGTACCGCATCGACGGCGAGGGCCTGGAGGTGCGCGAGCGCGTCATCTCCGAGGGCGCCGCCCGCGACCTGTCCTACCGCCGGCCCGCCGCGGCGAAGAACGTCGAGGACTCCGGGACCGGACTCTCCTACCGGCTGGCCTAGCGGCTACCCTTTCGGCGTGACGAACACGAACGACAGCAAGGGATCGGGCGCCGACGCGGGCGCGCGTGACGGACTGCTCGGCACCCTGCGCGCGGCGCTGGGCGCGGGCCTCCTGGTGGGCCTCGTCTTCGGCCTGGTGGACGGCGTCGTCGCCGGCGTGCGCGCGGCGCGGCCGGACGGCGCGGTCGAGTGGGCGGGGTGCCTGTCGGCGGCGGTGCTGACGTACGCGGTCCTGTGGGTCGCGTTGCTGCTGGCCTGCGGCCTGCTGTTCCACCCGCTGATCCGCGCGCGAGCGTCGGTCGACCGCTTCCGCTGGCTGCTGGCGACGGGCTTCGGCGGCTCGCTGTTCCTGGAGCTGTACTGGTGGTCGCGCCCGTACCTGTTCTACGGCGAGCACTCGATGTCGCCGCAACGCCTGGCCGTCGCGGCGGGGTGCCTGGTGGTCGGCATGGGCCTCGGCGTGGTGCTGGCGAGCGCCTTCGCGAAGCTGTCGGGCGCCGCGCACGCGCGGCTGCGCTGGATCGCGATCCTGCTGTGCGTCGGCGGCGCGATCTTCATCCGCGCGGAGGACGCCGAGTCGGCGTCGCGCGGGGCGATCACCGACCGGAACGAGGACCTGCCGAACGTCCTGCTGGTCGTCGTCGACGCGCTGCGCGCCGACGTGATCGGGTGCTACGGGAACACCGAGGTGCAGACGCCGCGCATCGACGCGCTGGCCGCTCGCGGCGTGAAGTTCGACGCGTGTTATGCGCAGGCGCCGTACACCTGGACCAGCTTCGGGTCGATCCTGACCGGCAAGTACCCGCGCCGCCACGGACTCGTCTACCAGGAGGCCGGGCGCCGCATGCAGCAGTCGAACACGACGCTGCCGTACCACCTGAAGACGGCCGAGTCGAAGGACGGCCACCACCTGCACGACCACGACTACGCGGGCGGGACGTTCCTGACCGGCGCGCTGTCGCACGGCACCGGCTTGATGCGCGGCTTCGACGCGTACACCGAGATGATGATGGGCCACGACCTGGTCCAGATCGACAACGCGTGGAGCGTGTTCAAGTCGGAGCTCCTGTACTCGATCGTCAAGAACAAGCTGCAGCAGCGCGTCGACTCGGACCTCGTCGTGACGATGGCGCGCGACTGGATGCGCAAGCACCAGGACAAGCGCTGGGTCGCGATGGTGCACCTGTACTCGACGCACACGCCGTACGACCCGCCGAAGGAGTTCCTGGACCTCTACGCGGACCCCGACTACGACGGGCCGCTCGAGAGCTTCTACGCGCACCACCGCATCGCGCTGGAGCAGGGCGCCGAGGCGAGCGAGGCCGACATCCGCCAGATCGAGGCCCTGTACAAGGGCGGCGTGACCGAGGCGGACCACCAGATCGGCCAGCTGCTGGACGAGCTCGAGCGGCTGGGCGTGCTCGAGGACACGCTGGTCATCGTGACGAGCGACCACGGCGAGTCGCTGGGCGAGCCGCACGGCGAGGGCGACAAGATCCGCGCGCTGTGGGAGCACAACCACATGGTCGAGACGAACCTGCGCATCCCGCTGGTGATGGCGAACAGCTACCTGTTGCCGCACGGCGTCGAGGTGGACGCGCTGGTCGAGACGGTCGACCTGCTGCCGACGATCTGCGACCTCCTGGGCCTGGAGCTGCCGCGGCTCGACGACGAGGCCTACGACGTGGTGGACGGCAAGAGCCTGGTGCCGCTGATCCAGGGCACGGTCGACCGCGTGCGCGACTACTCGTTCGCCGAGAACCCGGCGTTCCTGTCGGTGCACGACGAGCGCTGGCGGTTGGTGGTGGAGCGCGCCGCGCTGGAGGCGCAGGACCCCGCCGCCGCGGTCTTCGACGAGAAGGCGTACACGCGGCTGTTCGACGTGAAGAACGACCCGGGCGAGACGCGGAACCTGGTTCGCGAGCAGCCGGAGACGGCGCGGCGCTTGCTGGACGCGATGTTCGAGTGGAACGAGGACATGCCGCTGCCGGTCAGCGTGATGATCGTCGACGATCGCACCCGCGACCAGATCGAGCAGCTGGAGGCGCTCGGATACACGGACGGCGGGATCACGGCGGACAACGTGCCCGGCGCCGGTGACGGGCCTTCCGGGGGCGACTCGGCCGGGGACGACGCCGCCGAGGACGGCGACGCCGACGGGAGCGCGCCCGAGTGACGCGCGCGCTGGTGCTCGTCGCCAACGCGCGCATGCCGTCGCAGCGCGCGCAGTCGCTACAGGTCGCGCAGGTCGCGGCGGGCTTCCAGCGCGCGGGCTTCGACGCGACGCTCTTGCACGCGCGGCGGCGCGACACGACCGAGCTGGCGCCGGACGCGTTGTGGGACCACTACGCGGTGCCGCGCGGCGAAGCGAGCGACGGCCGTGCGGGTCGCCCGGCCGTGCGTGCCGTACCGTGCGTCGACTGGATCGATCGCGTGCCCCGGCGCTTCCAGTACGTGCCGGCACGGGCCCAGGAGCTGTCGTTCGCGCGGAACGCCGCGCGGGTCGTCGCGCGCGAGTTCGCCGATGCGCTGGTGATCTCGCGCGAGATCGAGGTCGCGCGGGCGCTGGTGAAGCGCGGGCGCGCGGGCGTCTTCCTGGAGGTGCACCGCGTCCCCGGCGGGCGGCTGCGGCGCAAGTGGCTGATGCAGGCGCTACCGGGCCTCGCCGGGATCATCGCCATCTCGGGCGGCGTGCGCGGCGACCTGTTGTCGCTGGGCGTGCCCGCGGGGCGCGTGATCGTGGCGCACGACGGCTTCGAACCGGCGCGCTTCGCCGGCTTGCCGTCGAAGGCGGAGGCGCGCGCGGCGCTCGGCCTGGACGCGGACCGGCCGGTGGTCGTCTACACCGGCGGCTTGCTGGAGTGGAAGGGCGTCGACCTGCTGGTCGAGGCGGCGCGCGCCGTGCCGGACGCGCAGGTCGTGATCGCGGGCGGGATGGACGCGGACGTCGCGCGCATGCGCGAACTCGCGCGCGGGATCGACAACGTGCGGCTGGACGGCTTCCAGCCGCCGGAGCGCGTCGGGGTGTACCTCGCCGCGGCGGACGTGGGCGTGGTGCCGAACCGGTCGACGCCCGCGATCAGCGCGCGGTACACCTCGCCGTTGAAGGTGTTCGAGGCGATGGCGGTCGGGTTGCCGCTGGTGGCGTCGGACCTGCCGAGCCTGCGCGAGGTGCTGCACCACGGCGCGGACGCGTGGCTGGTGGAGCCGGACTCCGCGGCGGCGCTGGGCGCGGGGTTGCGGGCGTTGCTGGACGACGCGGCGTTGAGGGAGTCGCTCGGCGCGGCGCTGCACGCGCGCGCGGCCGAGAACGACTGGGACGCACGGGCGCGTCGCCTCGCGGCGTGGATGCAGGGGGAGTGAAAGTACGGAGCCGGGCTCGTTTCTTCACCGTCGCCGGTGTCCGCCGAACGGCAGGGCCGGTCGGCGGACACCGGCGACGGT
>JAUHYB010000009.1 GCA_030426745.1 bacterium | reverse complement strand
GCGCCACCCCAGGTCCAGGTCCTCGTAGTAGGCGAAGTACTCCGCGTCGAAGCCGCCGACGTCCTCGAAGACCGACGTCCGGATCGCCATGTTCCCGCCGCACGGGAACAGCGTCTCGCGCGGGATCGCGTGTTCCGGCCCGGGCGCCTCGCCGTAGCCCGGTTGCACCGCGATGCCGAGGAAGTTCGATCCGGTGCCCGCGCCGTCGATCGTCGCGCCGTCCCACGACAGCACCAGCGAGCTCGTGGCGTCGCACTCGCCGCGCGCCACCGGACCGACCAGCTCCTCCAGGAAGTTCGGCTCGAAGCGCATGTCGTTGTTCAGGAACACGAGCACGTCCGCGCCCGCCGCGACCTCGGCGCCCGCGTTGCAGGCGGCGGCGAAGCCCCGGTTGCGCGTCTGCGGCAGGACCTGCACCGCGGGGAAGCGCGCCGCGACCATCTCCGCGGTGCCGTCCGAGGACGCGTTGTCCACCACCGCGACGCGCAGTCGATCGGCGGGGTAGTCCAGCGCGGCGACGCTGGTCAGGCACTCCTCGAGCACGTCGCGCCCGTCGAGCGTCGGGATCACGACCAGCACGCGCGGCAGCGCGCGCACGTCGACGCGCGGACCGGGGCGCACGCGCAGGCGTTCGGACAGCGCGAGCACGTCGGGCGCCGGGCGCGCCGCGCGCGTCCTGATCGCCCGCCGCTTCGCGCGCTCGGGCGGCCGCTCCAGCACGCGCAGCCGCCGCACGCGCAGGTGGTGCGCCAGGCCCAGCTCGTCCGCGTACGGCTCGAGCACCAGCTCGCGCGCGCCCGCGGGCAGCTCGGTCTTCACCACGCTGCGCACGACGCGGTCCTCGTCGCCGGCCTCCAGCGTGCGGAAGTTCGCCAGCGGCGCGCCGTCCAGCGTGAGGCGTCCGCCGAGCGGCACGTCCGTCTCGCCGGCCAGCACGAGCTGCTCCAGCTCGATCGTCGCGGGACCGACCGCGGCGGCGCCGACCGGGAAGCGCGCCGACGACCCCGGTTGCATCAACAACCACCCCGCGCCCAGCCGGCGCGTCGGCCCGTCGAGCTGCCCGTCCTGCACCGCGACGTGCAGCATCGGGATCGTCGAGCGCGTCACGCAGCACAACGCGCGGTAGCGGTACTCCAGCTCGCGCACCTGCGTGGACAGCGCCTTCGGTTCGGGCCCGGCCGCCGCGAGGCGCGCGCGCAGGTCGGGGTCCTCGGCGAGACGCGCGAGCTGCGCCGCGATCGACGCCGCGTCCCCGCGCGCCGCGACCAGGCCGTCGCGCTCGTGCTGCACGAGCTCGGCCAGCTCCGGCGTGTCCGTCACCACCAGCGCGGTCCGCGCGCGCCGCGCCTCGAGCACGGCCGACATCCCGACGCCGCGCGCCGCGCTCGGCACGACGACCACGTCCAGGTCCGCGTGGAGCGCGGAGAGCGCGTCGCGGTCGGGCAAGCCGCGGAACTCGACCGCGCCGTCCCGCGCGTACGTCGCGAGGCGCGCGTGTTCGGGCTCCGACTCCGGCGAGAAGCCGGCGTGGACGAGGACGACCGCCCGCCCCTGCAACGAACGCGCGGCGGTCAGCAGCGCTTCGACGCCGGACTCCGCCGTCAGGGCTCCGAAGAAGCCGACGCGCAACCGCCCGTCCTCGCTCGCGGTCTTCGGCAGCGCCGTCAGGTCGTCGCGCACGCCGTCCTGCGTGTAGACCAGCTGGTGCGGGTCGTAGCGCTCCGGATCCAGGTTCAGGTCGCGCAAGGAACGCGTCGGCGCCAGGCGCAGGTCGGCCGTCGCGAGGGCGTCGGCGAGGTCCTCGCGCCGGCGCTCCAGCTCGCGCACCTTCCCGCCCAGCGCCGCGTCGTCCGCGAGGCGCCGCGCCGCGCCGAACACGCCGGCGAGCGGACTGCCGGAGCGCGCCAGCCGCGCCGCCGCGCGGTCTCCGCGCTCGAAGGCGTCGATCCACGCGGATCGCCCCTTGAGGCACGCGTGACAACCAGCGCCGCGGTGCTCGACGCACAGCCCGCCGTCGGGCCGCAGGAAGTCCGCGCGGGGACAGCGCTGCCAGGCGTCGCCGCAGGTCACCACGGTCGGGACGCCCGCCCGCCGCGCGGCGCCCACCAGGCCGGACGACAGGTGCTGCAGGTGAAGGAAGTGCACGAGGTCCGGCTGCACCTCGCGCAAGTGCCTCGCGAAGACCGCGTCGACGCGCGGGTCCGCGTAGCTCTCTCGCAGGTCGCGGTGGCGGCGGCGGTTCGTCATGCGCAGGACGCGCACGCCCTGGAAGCGCTCCTCGCGCACCGTGAAGTCCGGCTCGGCGCCCTGCGGCGCGGACGGCGCGAAGACGGTCACGCCGTGGCCGCGATCCTGCAGCGCGCGCGCGAGCTCCAGGCAGTGTCGCTCCGCCTCGCCCCAGCTCTCCGGCGGGAACCCGCGCGCGACGAACAGGAGCTCCAGGCGCCCGTCGTCGCGCATGCGGCTGTACGGGTAGCGCAGCGGCGACAGCCCGCCCTCGTACTGGCCGCGCGCGCTCGCCTCGCGCAGCGCGCGCGACTCCTCCGCCAGCGCCCGGACCTCGTCCTCCGGCGTGCCGGCTTCGCGCAGGTACGCGACGTCCGCCGCCACGACGCTGTCGACGTGCGGCGCGATGTCCGCCTCCTCGTCGATCGCGATGCGGTCCAGCCACTCGGCGTTGAAGCGCGCGTCCACGGTCCCGCGCCAGCGCATCTTCTCCGGCCCGTAGTCGTGGCTGTGGTCGATCGTCGCGTCGGCGTCGTAGACGATCGTGTAGCCCGCTTCCAGGATCGCGCGCCCGATCAGGACGTCCTCGCCCATCATCGTCCGCGGGAACGGGTAGCGCTCCCAGAGCGACCGGCGGATCGCCGAAGCGACGTCGTTGAAGTTGCAGTACAGGCGGCGCTCGAAGGGGTCGAGCGCCTCGTAGGCCGCGCGGTCGGTGATGCGCGTCTCCAGCCCCTCGGTGTCGTAGCCGGGGTCCGTGCGCGTGAACACGCGCGTGATCGGCCAGGAGTCGTGACGGTGGATGTTGCGGCAGTACGCCGCGCCGACGCGCGGGTCGTCGAAGTTGCGCGCGAGTTGTTGCAGCCAACGGTCGTGCGACGGCGTCGCGTCCTGCGTCAGGAAGACGAGGAGGTCGCCCTGCGACTCCGCCGCCAGCAGGTTGCGCGTATCGCCGTGGTCGAACTCGTCGCCGGAGATGCGCTGGACGCGGACGGGGACGCCCAGGTCCTTCGCGCGCTCGTGGACGTACTCCCAGGTCCCGTCGGTGGACGACGAGTCGACGACGTGCAGGTCCCAGGGGAAGTCGGCGCGCTGCGTCGCGAGCGCGTCGAACACGCGGTCCAGGAACTCCATGCCGTTGTAGGTCGGCAGCAGGACCGAGGCGGAGCGGATCGGCGGGGGGTCGTCGTGGTGCATGGGGCGCGGGCGACTCTACGGGGTGGAACGACGGGTCGCCAGACGCGGGAGGCGGGCGCGAGCCGCGCGTCGGCGGCCCGATCGGGCATCGAGCGGGACTCGCCGGTTCTTCACAGCGCCGCGCGCGCCGCGCCCCTACGATGCGCGCCCGCCGACGTTCGCGTCGCCTCGCCGCGCCCCTCACCCCACGTTCCCCATGCTCGCGCTCTCCATCGCGCTCACCCTGACAACCGCCTTCGCGCTCCCCGTTCCCCCCGTCACCGTCGCGCCCGCCGCGCAGGACGGCGCAGCGCCCGAAGGCGACGCCGTCGCGGAGGGCGAAGTCGGGCCGCTCGACGCGTTGCTCGAGGCGCTCGAGCGCTGGGCGCTCGCGACGCGCGGCACCAGCGAGCAGGCGCTGGCCGACGCGGACGCGCGGATCACGGCGGCGGTCGAGGCGCTCTCGGGCGACGACAACGCGCTGGCGCTGGACGAGTGGATGAGCGCGGTGGTCGCGCTGTTCGAGGCGCAGCGCTTCGACGATTGCGCGCGCCTCGCGACCGCGGGCACCAGGCAGCACGCCGAGTCCGCGGAGCTCTTCGGCTACGTCGGGCTGGCGAACCTGGTCCTCGCGCAGGAGGCCGAGAACGGCCGGCAGATGCGCCGTCACGCGACCGCGTCGCTGGCGGGCCTGCTCGACGCGCGGGCGCTGGACGAACACAGCGCGCCGGTCGCGCTCTACCTGCACTACGCCTTCTCGACGCTCGGACGCTTCGACGAAGCGCTCGCGGAGTTCGACCGCGTCATGGCCGAGAGCCCGTACGCGGACCGCATCACGCCCTCGCCGCGGTACGCGCGCGGCCGCATCCTGCTGGGCGCGCTGCGCCCGGCCGAGGCGCTCGACGAGCTGCTGGCGGACGACGCCGCCGCGGAGCCGAACGCCGCCGGCGCCGAGCTGCTGATCGTCCGCGCGCTGGTGCTGGCCGACCGCGACGAGGAGGCGATCGAGCGCGCGCGAGCCGTGCACGCGCGGGACGGCGACGAGTCCTCGCTGGCGCTGCTCGCCGACGTGCTCGGCGCGACCGGGAAGGTCGAGGAAGCCCTCGCGCTGCTGCGCGACGCGCCGATCACGGGCGACGAGCAGGCGGGCACGCGCAAGAGCCGCGCGTGCATGTCGTACCTGATCGGGTTGGACGGCGCGCGCCCGGACGACCTGCGCGCGCAGCTGACCGAGCGGCTCGACCACCACATCCTGCTGGCCGGCGCCGGGCCGGACGGGACGGACCTCGACCTGGGCGCCTCGCCGCTGTGCATGGGCTACCTGGCCGGGCAGGTCCCGTGGGGTCCGTCGAGCTGGGCGAACGACCTCTTGTTCTACCTCTGCGCGCAGGACGCGCCGGGGTACGAACCCGCCGCTGCGTCGGGTGGCGCGCCGCTGTCGGAGGAGCAGATCACCGCGACGATGATGCGCGACGGCGTGCGCGATGCGCTGGTCGGCGACGGCGCGTTGCAGCGCGCGCGTGAAGGCGTCCGCGTCCACATGGTGATGCCGGACTCCTCCTGCCCGCTGACGATCGAGCGCCTGCTCGACTGACGCGTCAGTCCGCGAGCGACTCGAGCGCTTCCCAGCGCTCGTAGGCCGCGTCCAGCTCGCCGGACAGCTCCTCGAAGCGCGCGGTGTCCGCCGCGATCTCCGCGCCGTCGCGGCGGTAGTAGTCGGGGTCGGCCATGCGCGCCTCGAAGGCGGTCTTGCGCTCTTCCAGCTCCTCGAGCTTCGCCGGCAGCGCTTCCAGCTCGAGCTTCTCGGCGTAGGTGCGACGACGCGGACCGTCGGCGGCGGGCTTCGGCGCGGGCTTGGCCTGCGCGCGCGGCTTCGGCGTCTTCGCGGCCGCGACCTCTTCCTCCTCGCGAATCGCGTCGCGCCAGTCGGTGTAGCCGCCGACGAACTCGCGCACGCGCCCCTCGCCCTCGAAGACCCACGTCGAGGTGACGACGTTGTCGAGGAACTCGCGGTCGTGGCTGACGACGATCAGCGTGCCGTCGAACTCGGCCAGCAGGTTCTCCAAGAGCTCGAGCGTCTCGACGTCCAGGTCGTTCGTCGGTTCGTCCAGCACCAGCAGGTTGCTGGGTCGCGCGAGCAGCTTGGCCAGCTGCAAGCGGTTGCGCTCGCCGCCGGACAGCTTCGTGATCGGCCCGCGCGCCTGCTCGGGCGTGAACAGGAAGTCGGCGAGAAAGCTCAGCACGTGGCGCGCGTCGCCGTTGACCCAGACCGTGTCGCCGTCGTCGACGATGTTCTCCTGCACGGTCTTCTTCGGGTCGAGCAGGCCGTGCAGCTGGTCGAAGCGGCCGACCTCGACCTTCGTGCCGACGCGGACGGCGCCGGAGTCGGGCTCGCGCTCGCCCAGCAACACCGACAGCAGCGTCGACTTGCCCGCGCCGTTCGGACCGACGACGCCGATGCGGTCGCCGCGGTCGACATCGACCTCGACGTCGCGCAGCACCACGTTGTCGCCGAAGGCCACGCCGACGCCCTGCGCGCGCAGCACGAGTTGCCCCGTGCGACCCGCGTCGTTCAGCGCCGCCTTGGCGGACCCGGTGCGCTCGCGGCGCGCCGCGCGTTCGGCCCGCATCGCGTGCAAAGCGCGGACGCGGCCCTGGTTGCGCGTGCGGCGCGCCTTGACGCCGCGGCGCAACCACGCCTCTTCCTTGGCGAGCTGCTTGTCGAACTGCAGCTCGCGCTCGCGCTCGGCCTCCAGCTCGCCCTCGCGCCGCTCCAGGTACTTCGCGTAGTCGCAGGAGTAGCTGCGCAGCGCGCCGCGGTCGAGGTCGACGATGCGCGTCGCGACGCGCCGCAGGAACGCGCGGTCGTGCGTGACGAACACGAGCGAGCCGGGGTAGCGCAACAGGCGCTCCTCGAGGTGCAGCACCGCTGCCAGGTCCAGGTGGTTCGTCGGCTCGTCCAGGATCAGCACGTCGGGTTCGACGGCGAGCGCCTCGGCGAGCAACGCGCGCCGCTTCGCGCCGGCCGACAGCGACGCCAGCTCCGCGTCAGGGTCCAGGCCCAGCTCGGCCAGCACCTTCTCGACGCGCTCGTCCACCTGCCACGTCTCGCGCACCCCCGCCGCCGCGAGTCCGGCGACGATGCGCTCGCGCACCGTGCCCGTCAGGTCGACCGGAACGTCCTGCGCCAGCTGCGCCACGCGCAGCCCCTGGCGCCGCGTCACCGCCCCGCCGTCGGGCTCCAGCTCGCCCGCCAGCACGCGCAACATCGTCGACTTCCCGGCGCCGTTGCGCCCGACCAGGCCGACGCGCTCGCCGCGCTCGACCACCAGTTGCACGCCGTCGAGCAGCGGCGGCCCGCCGAACCCGAGCGAGACGTCGTCCAGTGCGATCTCCGCCATGGCGGGGAGTGTACTCGCGGGGGGATCGGGGGCGGTCATGGAGTTCTCGGCATCACGGGTCGTACACTCGCCCGCGCGGCGCTCTTCCCTTCCGGCGCCGCGGTTCCACGGACTGGAGGTCCCATGCTCGTTCGCTCGCACGCTCCGACCGCGCCTGCCGCCGGCCGCTCCGTCATCGCGGTCCCGGTGATGGTCGTCGCCCTGCTCGCGCTGGTGGTCGGGCTCGCGTGGTACGCGACGGACGACGAGTTGCGGCGCGTCGAGTCGGCGGCGGTCACGGCTGAGGGCGGCCCCGCGGCGGCCAGCGAGCTCGACGCAGAGGGCCGCGACTCGACGAACGACGCGCCGTCCGCGCCGGGCGGCGACGCGCGGTCCGCCGTCGGCGACGAATCGATCTACGACGGCCCCACCCACCGACTGTCCGGCCTCGTCATCGGACCGGGCCGGTATCCCGCGGCCGGCGCGGAGGTCGCGTTGCGCGGCGAGGGCGCCCCGCGGCTGACGACGGTCACCGACGCGGAGGGGCGGTACGAGCTCGAAATGACCACGAGCGAACCCGGGTCGTGGTCGATCCACGTCATCGGCGACGGCGGCCTCGCAGGACGGCAGCGCCTCTTCCTGGCGGACCCGGCGGCCGGCGAGGTCGTCGACGTCTCGGTGCGGACGATCGTGCTGGAGGAGGCGTACGGGTTGCGCGTCGCGGTGCGCCGCGCCGGCGCGCCCGTGCCCGACATCGCGGTCACCCTCGACGTCGGCGAGTATCGCTTGCCGTTCGCCGAGTCGCGGACGGACGCGGACGGCGTCGCGCGCTTCGACGATCTCTCGCGCGGTCGCGTGCGGGTCTCCGTGATCGACGGCGAACAAGGCGCGCGCGTCGAGACCTGGGTACCCGATGCCGCGGAGTGCACGCTGCACCTCGCGCCGCTCGACTTCCGCGTGATCGAGGTCGTCGACGCGGGCTCCGGCTCGCCGATCGCCGGCGCCGAAGCGCGGCTCTCCACGACGCTGGACATGGCGCGGTCCGACGGCCGACGCATCGACGACCCGGGGTTCAGTCACTCGGACGCCGGCCTGCACGCCGACCTCGACCGTCTGACGACGCGCACGGGCGACGACGGCAAGGCACGCATCGGCCCGTTCTTCCCGGGCTTCCGCGCGTACTGCAAGGTCGCGGCGGACGGGTACCTGCCGAACACCTCCGCCACGCTGTCGCTGCGCCGCTCGGACAACTACGGCGTGGAGCTCGTCGCCGGCGACGACGTCGTGCGCATCCCGTTGATGGCGAAGCCGTCGCGCGCGTTGCGCTGGCCGATCGCGTCCAGCGAGGTGCCGCCTCCCGCGGAGGGCGCCGTCGTGCGCTTCGAAGCGATCACGTCCCGCCGCCACGACGCCGCGGCCGACGTGCGGGACGGCAGGTTCGAAGCGAACGCGATCGTCGGCGTGTCCTTCGGTCCCGCCGGTCCGGCGCGCGCCTACTTGCCCGACGGGTCGTTCGCGCTGGTGTCCGTCCCCGAGATCGACGAGGAGCCGAGCGCCGTCGACGTCGTGCGACCCCGCGCGATCACGGTCACCGTCGTAGACGAGGCCGGCGCGCCGATCGAGCGCGCCGTCGTGCATGCGTACACGACCGGCAACGTGCGGATCGGCGTCCCGGCTGTCACCGACCGGGACGGCCTGGCGCGGATCGAGTCGCTCGATCCCTTGCCCTGCGACGTCCACCTGCTCAGCACGCCGGGCGGCCCGTCGATGCAGGGCATGCGCAACGCGGGGACGGTGGACCTCACGGCGGGCGACGCGGAGTTGCGGATCGTGCATCGGCCCGAGCCGCGCGGTGAGGTCCGCATCGTGACGATCCTCGACGGCGTGGCGCGTCTGCCGGACGACTTCCGCGTCTCGGGGCGGCGCGCGCCGCTGGTCGAGTCGGAAGACCCCGGCGAAGGCGCGCTGGTCGTGTCGTACCTGTCGAACGAGGGCATCGCGGGCGACCTGCACGTGAAGGCCGCCGGCTACGGCACGCAAGTCGTCGACGTCACGGGGCTCGACCCCTCGACGCGGCCGTCCCTACGCGTCGAGTTCGAGAGCCAGTGTGTGGTGGAGATCGACGTCGACCGCCCCGAGGGCACGCGCGTCGCGATCCTGCCGCAGCGCTTCGACGAGGAGACCGGTGAGTGGGCGAAGCCGTCGCAGCTGCGCTCCTTGTTCCGCGGCCTGAACAACCCGAACGGCGCGGGCGACCGCTTCGTGTTCGGCGACGTGCCGCCCGGTCGCTGGCGCGGCGTCGACGAGCGCAGCGGCGCGTCGTCGGACCCCGTCACGATCGGTCCCGGCGAGTCGGGCGTCGTGCGCCTGGACGTCGTGCAGTCCGAGTGGGTCGAGGGCGTCGTCGAGTGCGAGGGCGGCGCATCGCTCGAGCACGCGCGCGTCGTGCCGCGCGCCGGTGACCGCGTGTTGAACGGGGGTGATCTCGACTGGTTCTCACGGCCCGGCGTGGGCGTGTACGACGGCGGCCGCTTCCGCGTCGCCGTTCCGGTCGGCGAAGACACGCGCATCGTCGCGTGGCACCCGTACCTGGTGCCGCACGCGGAGTACGGTTCCGTCGTCCTGCGCGGCGGTCGTTCGGACGTCGTGCTGCGCCTCGTGCTCGGCGACCAGCTGGTGATCCCGCTGACGAACCCGGAGGTCGTCGGACCGCTGGCGCGCGTCGGTCGCTACGCCGCGGGCGGAGGCTTCGACGGCGCGCCCATCGAGTGGCACAAGGGCGCGCTGGACGGCGAGCTCCTGCGGGCAGCGATCCCCGCCGGCACGTGGGACCTGTACGTCGATCCGGGGGACGTGGCCGGCGCGCCGCTCGAGTTCCGCGACCTGCGCATCGCGGGCGAGACGCGCGTCGACAGGACGAGCTTCCCCAGGGGCAGCGTCGTGCGCGTGCACCTCGTCGGCGCGTCCGACGCCATCGTGCCGCGCGTCTCGATCCACGCCGTGCGCCAGTCCGAGCCCGAGGTCTCGCGCTTGATGAACTCGCGCGGCGAGGACGCGCCGGAGCTCGCCGGGCTGCCGGCGGGGCGATATCGCGTGACGCTGCACTCCTTCGGCAGCGCGCTCGACTGGCAGGAGCGCGAGGTGACGCTGGACGGGACGTCCGTGCTGGAGCTGGAGGCCGCGATTCGCTGACGGCGCTGGAGCGATCGGCGCCGCAAGCCGTACGCTCTGCGGGCGCGGCTCCCGTCCCCGCGCCCGACCCGAGGAGGATCATGTTCCGCTCCGCAACGCTCGCGCTCGCCCTCGTTCCGGCCCTCGCCGCGCCGTCGTTCTCGTCCGAGCCGGCCGCGTCGACCGCCGTGCACGCCGCGCTCCCGTATCGCCCGGCGCTCGGCGAGATCGTCGAGCACCACGACAACGGCGCCGTCTCGCGACGCGCCAAGACCGACCGCGAGGGGCGCCTGCACGGCGAGTGCCTCGACTACTACCCCGACGGGACGCTCGCCGCGCGCGCGCAGTACAAGAAGGGCGTGTTGAACGGCGCCTTCGCGTCCTTCCACCCGGACGGGCGCGCGTGGGTCGAGGCGCGCTACCGGTCCGGCGAGCTGTCGGGTCCCTGGGTCGAGCACCGCGCCGACGGCGTGCGCACGGTGCGCGGCAAGTACCGGAAGGGCCTGCGCGACGGCACCTTCGAGGTGCGCGGGCCGGACGGCGTGCTGCGCGAGCTGGAGTACGACGAGGACCGGCTGGTCGAGATCGACGGCGTCGAGACGTCGTCGCGCACCGCGGCGGAGGTCTGGGCGACGCTCGACCGCATCCGCGACCCGAACGAGCACTTCGGCGGCGCGGGGCTCGGGAAGCACGACGCGGTGGGCAAGGGCGAGGACGAGCCCGAGGACGCCTGGGTCGCGCGCGGCCTCGAGCAGGACGCGGCGTTGCGGCGCTGGATGGAGTTCCGCTACCTCGCCGGCGTCGCGTGGGACGACATGGTCGTCTCGGCGCGCTTCAACCATCAGGCGTCGCTCGGCGCGCGGCTCGTGCGCGAGCTCGGCGCGTACTCGACCGACCCGGACAACCCCGGCTGGGACAAGCCGCGCTTCCGCCAGGCGAAGCTCGGGCTGATGGGCGCGAACCACGTGGACGCGCCCACGCTGCTCGCCGCGCTCGACCAGGGCATCGCGCAGTTCGGCGCCGGCGGCGTCGCCTTCCGCACCAGCCTGCTCGATCCGAAGCTGCGCACCGTCGGGTTCGGCCGCGCGGGCACCTCGAACCTGATCTGGTGGGACGACGCGAGCCGCACGTCGCCGCCCGAGTGGGACGCGATCTGCTTCCCGCCCGCCGGGCCGGTGCCGCTGGACGCCTTCGGCGCGACGCACCGCTGGTCGGTCGAGCTGAACCCCGCGAACCACGCGGCGCTCGCCTTCCAGAACGAGGTCTCGATCGAGGTCTACGTGCTCGACGAGGACTGGGTGCGGACGCACGGGCCGCTCGAGCTGGAGGCCGTCGACTTCCACGACCGCACGCTGGCCTTCCGACCCGTCGGGATCACGGTGACGGACGGTGCGCGCTTCGAGGTGCGCCTGCCGGGCATCCGCCACGACAAGGTCGGGTCGGCGTTCACCTACCACGTCGAGTTCGTCGCGCGGCCGGACGGGCCGCCCGCGCCGAAGGGGCTGTTCGCGCAGTGAGCGGGCCGCGGGCGCTCGATCGACCCCGGGCGCACTGTTGACCCGCGCGCCGGAATCCGCACGATCCGCGGCATGAGCGAGCCCCTCGCGAGCGCTCCGCCCCACGTCCTGGTCCTCGGCCGCCGGCAAGGGCTGGAGAAGGCGTTGCGCGCGCGCGGCGTCGACCACTCCTTGTGGCTCGACCGCGAGCCCAAGGTCGCGCCGCGCGTGGACCGCGTGATGCAGGCGCCGTTCGCGCGCACGCGCGGCGCGGTCGAGCGCGCGCTCGCGTCGTTCCCGGACGGACCGGCCGTCACGCACTGCATCGCGGCGGTCGAGTCCGCCGTCGCCTGCGCGTCGCACGCCCGCCGCGTGCTCGGCGCGCGCAAGGCGCCGCACAGCGTGGCGCGGCGGTGCCACGACAAGCTCGTGATGAAGCAACGCCTGCGCGACGGCGGCGTGCCGGTCACCGACTTCCTGGACCTGAACCGCGAGGAGGACCGCGCGCGCGTCGCGGACCTCGGCGCGCCGCTGGTCGTGAAGGACCGCGTGTCCAGCGGCTCGCGCGGCACGACGATCCTGGAGGACCCCGCGCGCGAGTTCGCCGCGCAGCCCGTGCGCGACCGCCTGGCCGAGCGTTTCGTCGAGGGCGTCGAGATGAGCGTCGAGTCCTTCGTCGCGGACGGCCGCGTCGTGTGGACGAACCCGACGTGCTACTGGCGGCCGAAGTTCGTCAACGTCGTGCCGGCGGCGCTCGACGAGGAGACGCTCGCGGTCGTGCTGGACTGCAACCGGCGCGCGCTCGAAGCGCTCGCGATCCGCTGGGGCATGACGCACCTCGAGCTGTTCCTGACCGCCGACGGCCCGGTCGTCGGCGAGGTCGCGCTGCGCCCGCCCGGCGGCTACCTGATGTCGTGCATCGAGACCGCCTACGGCTTCGACCCGTGGGACGCGTTGTGCGCGGTGGAGCTGGGTGAGTCGCCCGCCTTGCCGGAGCGCGCTTCGCAGGTCGCCGCCGCCGTCGTGCTGCACCCCGGCGCGGGGCGCGTCGCGGCGATCCGCGGGCTCGACGCGGTGCGTGCGCACCCGGCGCTCGTCGACGCGCGCTTGAAGGTCGAGGTCGGCGACGCGGTCGACGTGCGCGAGGGCGTCGGCGAGGACGTCGGCCGCGTGCTGCTCGCCGCGCCGGACCGCCCGGCGATGGACGAGGCGATCCGCTTCGTGGAGCGCGAGCTGGTGATCGAGGTGGCTACGGGAGGCTGACGACCTCGAAGCCCTGGCGCCAGTACAGCTCCTCGGCCAGCGAAGCCAGCTCCTGCACCGTCAGCGTCGGCTCCAGCACGATCGTCACCCCCGCTGCGTCGTCGATGTCGCGGCCGCGGTCGGTCCGGCGCTCGGCTTCCCTGCCCCGCTCGAGGCGATCCTCCGGCACGAACGCGAGTCCGTCCGCGCCGCGCTCGACCGCGACGACGACCGACCGCTCGGCCGGCTCGACGGACAACGGCAGGAACAGCCACGCTTCCCACGGATAGTGGACGACGCTCACGCCGCCTTCGTCCGACCGCAACCGGATCGGCGGGTCGTGGGAAGAACGGCCCACCAGCTCCAGCCACTCCACGTCCGGTGCGACGCGGCGCGCGTGATCGACGACCTCGGTCAAGGTCGCGGCGCGCGCGTCTCCGGGCATCATCACGAGCGCCCCGCCGGACGGAACGCCCCAAAGGGCGGACGCCTCCGCGCGCAGCTCCGGCATCAGCGCCCCGGACGACGCCGAGTCGCTCGAGCGCTGCGCAGGCGGCATCTCGTCCTCCGGGCCGGGGACGCGGGTGACCCACCACTCGTCCTCCCAGCGGAAGTAGACGAGGGCGCCGACGTCGAGGCGCGGATACACCCTCGAGGCGAACTCCACGTCCGCGACGGGCAGGTCGATGGAGTCCGTCGCCGTCGCCGCAGGGTCGAGCCCTCGTGCGTCGACGACGGCGAACGCCGCGGGGATCGCGAGCAGCGCGACGCACGCGATCGACGCAGCGGGCGCCCCGCGCGTGCACCAGCGCCGGGAGACGAGCGCCGTCGCCAACAGCCCGAAGGCGACGCCGCAGGCCGCGAGCACGACCTTCGCGTCGAAGGGCATCGCCTCGAGCATCCTCGACGGGGAGGTCAGCGTCCCGTCCTCCGGATCGAAGGTCAGCCACGAGGCCAGGACCAGCGCGTACGTCGCCACCCCCATCCCGTACGCCAGCGGCACTTGTCCCCACACGCCGCGACCGCGCCAGCGGATGCGCACGAGCACGGCGAAGCACACGGCCGCGCCGATCAGGAGGAAGGCGAGCGCGGTCGACACGCCGCCGCGGCTCGCGCCGACCTCGAGCGCCGCTTCCCCGAACGCGTCGCCCACTCCCCGGCTCTCGTGGGCGACGGCGACGCGCACGAAGAACGAGCGCAGCCACCACACGCCGAGCAGGACGACCGTCAACGCGACCGGCACGAGCGGCTCCACGGGCGGGAGCGGTTCGTTGCCGGCGTAGATGCGGGACGGGCTGCGGCGGGTCATGGCGAGCGAGGGAGAGCCTACCCCCTCCTTCGCGCTCGATTCACGCCGCCTCGAACTTCGGGGACGGATCCCCCTCCGCGGCGGCGACCCCGCCCCAGCGCGGAACGAGCCTCAGCGCCCGCCGCCCTCGGTCCCCTGCGCCTCGTCGGCGTCCTCCGCGTGCGCGCGCAACGCGTCGATCGGGATCACGTCCAGCGCGCTCGCGTCCGTCGACGCCAGCCGCACGGCCGGCGCGTGACCCGCCTCGTAGGCCTCCAGCCAGCGCAGCGCGCACAGGCACCAGCGGTCGCCCGGCTTCAGGCCCGGGAAGCCGTACTGCGGGCGCGGGGTCGACAGGTCGTTGCCGCGCGCGCGGCTGAACGCGAGGAACTCCGCGGTCATGCGCGCGCAGACGACGTGGCGTCCGCCGTCGTCGGGGCCCGTGCGGCAGAGGCCGTCGCGGTAGAACCCGGTGCGCGGCGAGCGGCAACAGGACCGCAGCGGTCCGCCCAGCACGTTGCGGTGCTCCGGCTCGATCTTCTGGATCATGGCGGCGAGAGCATAGCGCCGGAACGGCCGTTCGAGGGCGCGCCGTTGGCCCGTCCTTCGCCCCGTGACTAGAATCCGGGCACGCACGGCGACGCGCGCCGGCGACGGGGAGGAGGAAGGATGCGAGGAGAGAGCGGGCGCACGCCCGGGATCCGTGACCGCGACTCGTGGGGGCGAACGCGCCGCGGCGCGGCGACGTTCCGCAGCGCGGCGCCCCCCCGCCTCGCGACCGCCTGCGCCGCGCTCGCCCTCGTCGCGGGCTGCGCCGGGCCGCAGAACGGGGACGCCGCGACGCAGGCCGAGCTCGCGTCCGTACCGGCGCGACATCCGGTGTTCCCCGCGCCCGAGCGCGCCGCGGGCGCGGACCTCCAGGCGCTGGTCGAGCGCGTGCACGCTTCCTGCGTGGCGCTGCGCGACGGCGCGAACGCCGACTACATCCCGGCGCTGCGCGACGCGGACCCCGAGGGCTTCGGGGTCGCGATCGTCACGGTCGACGGCGCGCTCTACACCGCCGGCGACTGCGACACGCCCTTCGCGATCATGAGCGCGGCCAAGCCGTTCACCGCCGCGCTGGTCATCGAGGCCGTCGGGACCGACGCGCTCGTCGAGCGCATCGGCGTCGAGCCGACCGGCGAGCCGTTCAACTCGGTGACGGCGATCGAGCTGCACCCCGAGCGGTCGATCAACCCGCTGGTGAACGCCGGCGCGATCGCGGCGGTCAGCATGCTGGGCGCTGACGACGTCGAGGCGCGCTGGGCGCTGCTGGACGACCACTTCGCGCGCCTGGCCGGCGAGCGCCTCGAGGTGATGGACGACGTGCTGGCGTCCGTCGGCGCCTCGAACCACCGCAACCGCGCGATCGCGAACCTGCTCTTCTCCTACGACCGGCTGTACTGCGAGCCCGCCGAGGCGCTGGAGGCGTACAACCGCCAGAGCTGCCTGGCGGTGACGACGGTGCAGCTCGCGCGCATGGCCGCCTGCCTCGCGAACGGCGGCGTGCGGCCGTCGGACGACACGCGCGTCGTCGACGCCGCCGTGATCGACGAGGTGCTGGCCGTGACCTGCATGGCCGGCTTCTACGACGAGTCCGGTCGCTGGGCGTACACCGTCGGCCTGCCCGCCAAGAGCGGCGTCGGCGGCGGCATCTGGGCCGTCGCGCCGGGCCGCATGGCGATCGCCGCGTGGTCGCCGCGCCTGAACGGGTCCGGCAACAGCGTGCGCGCGTCCGCCGCGATCCGCGAGATCGCGCAGAGCCTCGACCTCAGCCTCTTCCGCCTGCCACAGGACCGCGCCTCCGCGGCCCCGAACCCCACGACCACGGAGTCGACACCACGATGATCCCCACCTGCATCCACGGCGCGGGCCTGCTCGCGCTGACCGCGTTGGTCCCCTGCGCGTCCGCGCTGCAAGGCGACGCCGCCGCCACGACCGAGCTGCCCGACGGCATCGAGGAGCGCGACCTGGAAGCGGCGCGCGCGCTGGACGTGCTCGCGCACTACGGCCTGAACCTGTACGGCTTCATCCAGCTGGACGCCTTCGCGAACACCGACCGCGTCGAGCCCGACTGGGTCGACGTCGTGCGGCCGTCGACGCTGGCCACGTCGAACAACCCGGGCGCCTTCGGCGGCGGCGGCGAGTTCGGCATGAGCATCCGCGCGTCGCAGTTCGGCGCGAAGGGCCAGTTCGAGGCCGGCGAGCACGACCTGAAGACGTGGTTCGAGTTCGACCTGCTCGAGACCGGCAACAAGGCCGGCGAGACCGGCTTGCACATCCGCCACGCCTGGGGCGAGTGGGGCAACATCGGCGCGGGCCAGACGCACTCGTCGTTCATGGACATCGGGATCTTCCCGGCGAACCTCGAGTACTGGGGTCCGCCCGGGATGGTCTTCAACCGCAACCCGCAGATCCGCTACACGCAGCGCTTCGAGGACAGCCGCTTCGCCGTCGGCCTCGAGCAGCAGAACCGCGGCATCGACGCCGGCATCTTCACCGAGATCTCCCCCGACTTCGGCATGAACGTGCAGGCGAAGTCCGTGCTGCCCGACCTGACGACCCACTACCGCGCCGAGCACGACCGCGGTCACTGGCAGGTCGCCGGCGTGCTGCGCGAGCTGCGCTACGAGACGCGCGGCACGCCCGGCAACGACCCGAGCGGGTCGGACCTGGGCTGGGGCGTGAACCTGTCGACGGCCTTCAAGACGACCGAGCGTGACACGCTGAAGCTGCAGCTGGTGTTCGGCGAGGGCATCGCGTCGTACATGAACGACGGCGGGTCCAACATCGCGCCGCAGGACGGCGAGGGCGAGGCGGTCGGCTCCACGGGCCTGGTGGCCTGCTACGAGCACAAGTGGGCGGAGCAGTGGACGTCCGCGTTCTGCTACAGCTTCAACGACATGGACAACACCAACCAGCAATCGGACGACGCCTTCTCGAAGGGCGAGTACGCGACCGCGAGCTTGATGCACACGCCGAACGAGCACATCCGCTACGCCGTCGAGTTCTACTGGTTCGAGCGCGAGGACAAGAACGGCGCGACCGGCGACAGCTCGCGCCTGCAGTTCACGATCCAGTGGGACTTCTCGCTGGGCGCGATCGCCCCGTCCTTCGACACTTGATCCGCGGAGGAACGACCATGTACCGCAGCAAGACCGTCGCGCTCGCCCTGGCGCTCGCCGCCGGGTGCCAGTCGCAGGACGCCGCGCCGACGAACGACCGGGAGGACGCAGTGGCGCCCAGTACCGAAGCCGCGCGGGAGCCGTTCGACGTCGTCGAGGCGAGCTTCCTGGACATGCAACACGCGATGGAGGACGGCCGCACGTCCTCGCGCGAGATCGTCGAGCAGTACCTGCAGCGCATCGCGACGTACGACCACCGGCTGCGCGCGACGCTGGCCGTGAACCCGCAGGCGCTGGCGGAGGCCGACCGGCTGGACGCCGAGCGCGCCGCCGGGCTCGTACGCGGACCGCTGCACGGCGTCCCGATCGCGCTGAAGGACAACATCCACACCGTAGAGATGCCCACGACCGGCGGCGCCGTCGCCTTCGAGGGCTTCGTGCCCCCCTACGAAGCGACGCTGGTGCGCGACCTGCGCGACGCGGGCGCGATCATCATCGCGAAGACGTCGCTGACCGAGCTCGCGAACTGGGTCGCGACGGGCATGCCGAACGGCTACAGCGCGCTCGGCCACTACGGGATGAACCCCTACGACCCGCGCCGCGACCCGCGCGAGGGCTTCGACGACGGACGCGCGGTGCTGGACACCGGCGGGTCGAGCTCCGGCATCGGCACCGCGGCGAACCTGTGGGCCGCCAGCGTCGGCACGGAGACCTCCGGCTCGATCCAGATCCCGTCCAGCAACAACATGCTGGTCAGCATCAAGCCGACGGTCGGGCTGATCAGCCGCCACGGCGTGATCCCGATCACGGCGGACCAGGACACGCCGGGCCCGATGGCGAAGAGCGTGGCGGACGCGGCGTACCTCCTGGACGCGCTGGTGTCCGGCCCGGACGCGGAGGATCCGGCGACGCCCGCGTGCGCGCCGCCCCAGGGCGGCTACGCGAGCGCGCTGGACCTGGAGGCGCTCCGCGGCGCGCGCATCGGGATCCCGCGCGCGTTCTACTACGAGCCCACGACGCCGCCCGGCGCGACCCAGCCGATGGGCGGGCTGTCCGCGGACGAGGCGGCGTTGATGCAGCGCGCGATCGCCGTGCTGGAGGACGCGGGCGCGATCATCGTCGACCCGGTGGACATCCCCAGCGTGGTCGCGAAGGACGCCGACGACAACCAGCTCCTGTTCGGCAACTGCTTCGACCTGCCGCAGGGCAAGGGCGGCGACGCGCGCTGCTCGGTGGTGATGAAGTACGGCATGAAGCGCGACTTCAACGCCTGGCTCGACTCGCTGGGCGACGACGCGCCGGTCGCGTCGCTGACGGCGCTGCGCGAGTTCAACCTGGCGCACCCCCAGCGCGACGCGATCCGCTACGAGCAGGAACAGCTCGACATCTCCGACGAGATGGACGTCGAGTTGGACCGCCAGCGCTACCTGGACGACCGCGCGAAGGACCTGCGGCTGTGCCGCGAGCAGGGCCTGGACGCGGCGCTCGAGGCGCACGACCTGGACGCGCTGCTGTTCCCCTCCTGGCACTCGGAGAACATGCTGAACAAGGCCGGCTACCCCGCCGTCGGCGTGCCGTTCGGCTTCGTGCCGAACGAGCCGGACCCGCCGCTGCCCGACGGCTTCGGGGCGCAACCCCTGCCGTTCGGCGTCTCCTTCGTCGGCACCGCCTGCAGCGAGGCGCGGCTGATCGGGCTGGCGTACGCCTTCGAGAAGCGCACGAACGCGCGCGTCCCTCCGCCGCAGTTCCCGTAGTCGCCGCGACGGCGCCGGGCTCGCGACGCACGAAACGCGCGGGGGCGCGCCGGACGAGCTGTCCGGCGCGCCCCCGCGCGTCTCGTGCGTCGCGAGTCGTGGGGCGACTACAGCCAGTCGACCTGCAGCGCGCTCGTGAAGTTCGACCCGGTCCCGCAGGGCGAGATCGCCGGGTCGCGGTACCACGCCTGGTAGTAGCGCGTCACGCCGGGCCCGGGGACGTTGCCGCCGGTGAGGATCGAGGTCACGGTCGAACCCGAGCCGCTCGCGTCCAGGAAGACGACCTCGACGCGCTCCGTCGGGTTGCCCATGCAGAGGATGCCGTCCTTGAAGACCGTCGAGATCGCGACGCTGCCCTGCACGATCATGCTGGGCTGGTTCGCGCGACCCTGCGTGACCGTCAGCACGAGGTCGTCGTTCGCGTAGACGTTGGAGCCGCTCGCCGCCAGCTTGCCGCCCCAGCCCTGGCTGTTCGCGCAACCCTCGGGGGTGCCGGGGAAGTGGTCGTTGCCGCAGGGGCACAGCGTGCCGAGCTGGTCGCCGTAGCAGAAGGACGTCGAGACCGGCAGGGTGTCGTCCTCGTAGGCGCCGATGTCGACCAGCGGCGCGCTGCCGTTGCCCGTGTCCGGCACGGTCTGCACGTCCCAGAAGCGCGGGTTGCCCGCCTTGTCGAGCGTGATGCCCGAGGGCACGAGCGAGTTGCGACCCGCGTCGATGCCGACCGAGCCCGCCGCCAGGCGGTAGTCGTCGCCGGCCGCGTTCACGAAGCTCGGCGCGGTGCCGAGGTTGCCGGTGCCGCCGAAGCCGCCCTCGACGATGCAGTAGGAGACGCTGCTGGTGCCGCTGATCTGGTTGGCGCTGTTCTGCGCGCCGCCGGGGCCCTCGTTGTCCCAGAAGATGTTGTTCGCGACCGTGATCGACGTGCTGGAGACCAGCAGGCCGCCGGCGGTGTTGGAGGTCGCGGTGTTGCCGACTACGGTGTTGTTCACGACGACGCAGTTCTGGCTGAAGCCGAACCACATCGCGCCGCCGCCGCCCGACGACGTCGAGGTGTTGTCCTTGAAGACGCTGTTCGTCACGCGCACGCCGTTCGACGAGAAGATCTCGAGCGCGCCGGCGCGGGCCGCGCGGTTGCCCTCGAACCAGCAGCGGTCGAAGCGCACGCTGCCCGCGTTCGCGATATCGAACGCGCCGCCGAACGAGCCGCCCTGGTTGTCGATGAACTCGCAGTCCGTGAAGGTCGGGTTGCCGTTCACGTATCCGGCGCCGCCGCCGAAGGTGCAGCGGTTGTCCTCGAAGCGGCACAGCTCGACCGTCGGGCTCGAGCCGGGCAGGCAGAGGATGCCGCCGCCCTTGTTGTTGTTGCCGCTGCCGTTCGCGTTGCCGCCGCGCACGGTGAAGCCGTTGATGACGGCCGTGGCGTTCGTGCTCTGGCCGTTCAGCACGTGGTAGCTGTTGTCGGTGTAGACGTTGCTGCCGTCGTTGCCGCCCAGGTCCGCCGACAGGATCGAGGGCGCGACGCCGAAGGCCGGGCGGTCGTTCACGCTCGCCTCGCCGCCGGCGAAGCCGCCGTAGATCTCGACGCCGTTCTTGAGCTGGAAGCTGACCGTGCGCGACGCGCCCGACGTCGGCAGGTAGACGCCGTCCGCCACCCAGATCTCGTCTCCGCTCACCGCGGCGAGGAGGGCGGTCTGCAGGCCGTCCGAGCCCTGGTAGGCGTTCGCCCAGTCGGAGCCGTCGTTCGCGCCGGACGCGAGGTTCGCGTCGACGTAGAGCGTGTCGGCGCTCGCCGGGACGGCGGCGAACAGGAGGGCGAGGGTGGTCGCGGTGCGGAGTCGTAGAGCGCTCATGGGTGCCGGGGGGTGGTGGGATCGTCCGCGCGCCGGGGCGCGCGACGGCACGACGGGGTCCGTCGCGCCACGGAGCGCCCGCGGCCTGGCGGGGCGGGCTGCCTGCCAGCGCGGGAGGTCGGGTGGTGGGAGTCGGGCCGGGGCACGGGGGGCCGGTCGGCCCTGGATGCCGGTCGGGGGGCGGCCGCGGGTGGTCCGAGCGCCAGGGCCCGGGGTGCGGCCGGGTCGGGGGGAGACCGGCGAAGGGGGGATCGGGGGACGGCGCGGGAGCAACCGGCCCGGATCCGGAGGGTATCCCGGATCCGCCGTTCATAGGGGCGTCCGCGGGCGGAGTTTCGCGTGAGGACGGGCGATCCGCCGCGTCCCGCGGTCCTCGCGGGCCTCCCCGCGGGCCGTCGAGGCCGGGCTCGGCACCCGGCCGCGACGCCGCCCCGGACCGTTCCGCCACCCCCACCCCTGTTCCGAACTCGCTACACCACCCCCGCGCCCATCAGGCCGTGAGACGCTCCGCAGCCGGCCGAGGCGCCCCCGGGAGGGCCCCACGGGGGCCCCGCGCCGCCTCCCCCGCCGCGAGACTGCCGCGGCACGGCGCTTGCTCTTCTCCCGCCTTCCCGGACCATGTTCGCTTCGGTCCGCTCCGAATCCATCCCGACCGACCCCCTCATGCGGAAGAACCTCGCCCTCCTGTGCGCCCTCGTCGGCCTCGCCGTTTCCTGCGCCCAGGGTCCCGAACAGCGTCGCGACGTGGACGACCCGGCGGTCCCCCCGCCGATCCTCCTGAACTCCACCGCCTACGAGGCCGCCGCGGTCATCCCGCTGCCCGACACGAAGGCGGCCGAGCTGCCCGGCCTGCACCACGTCTACTTCCTGGGTGACGAGATCATCTCCGGCGCCGAGCCGGTCGGCGACGAGGCCTTCGCCGAGATGCAGAAGCTCGGCGTGAAGACGATCCTCTCGACGGACGGCAAGGTGCCGGACTACGAGACCGCCGCGAAGTACGGCATCCGCTACGTCCACGTGCCGATCCAGTACAGCGGCATCACCGAGGACGAGCGCATGCGCATCGCCAAGACCTTCCGCGAGATGGAAGGTCCTTTCTATGTGCACTGCTTCCACGGCAAGCACCGCGGCCCGGCCGGCGCCGCCATCGGCCGCATCGTGATCGACGGCATCCCGCGCGACCAGGCCATCGCCGAGATGCGCCAGTGGTGCGGCACCTCGCCGAAGTACGAAGGGCTGTACGAGGTCGTCGCGATCGGCCACATCCCGACGGCGATCGAGACCGCGAACTACGACTACGACTTCGCGCCCGAGCACAGCTTCGAAGGCCTGCGCGGCGGCATGGTCGCGATGGCGCGCAAGTTCGACAACTTCAAGCTGGTCCTGCGCAAGAACGACTGGAAGCCGGACCCCGCGCACCCGGACATCGACCCGCTGCAGGAGGCGATCCAGCTGCACAAGCTGTACGCCGACCTCGTCGAGCTGCACGACACGACCACGCGCCCGGCGGACTACCAGCAGTGGATGCAGCAGGGCCTCGAGGGCAGCGAACGCCTGCAGCGCGCGATGTCCTCCTGCAGCCAGGACCAGGACGAGTTCGTGGCCGGCGGTTGGAAGCAAGAGGCCGAGGAGGCCTACAAGCTGATCGCGGACAGCTGCGCGAGCTGCCACGCGGAGTACCGCGACTGATCGCGGACGACGCCGCGAACACGGACGCGCGAGGCGGTCCCCGACGACGGGGGCCGCCTCGCGCGCGTTCGAGCGGGGCCTACCGCGACCCTCGCGGAGCCCCTTCGACGGCTCCCGACTCGACGCGGGCGCGCGCGTCCTCGCGCAGCTCCAGCTCCTCGAGCGACAGCCGGAACAGGACGTAGTACTTGTTGATGTTGCCGACGTAGCGCACCGGTTCGAGCCCGACGTCCTCCAGCGCCAGCAGCTCGACGTTGCCGAACCACACGTCGGGATCCAGCCCGCGCGCCGGCGCGGCCTTGCGCCAGCGCCGCACGCGACCCGGCCCCGCGTTGTAGGCCGCCAGGCAGAAGTCGTGCTGCGCCGCCTCGTCCGCGTCGAGGTCGGCGAAGAAGTGCTTCCGCAGCCACGCCATGTACTTGGCGCCCGCGTAGAGGTTGCGCTCGGGGTCGCGCAGATCGGTCACGCCCATGTCCTTCGCCGTGGCCGGCAGGAGCTGCATCAGGCCGACGGCGCCCGAGTGACTGACCGCGTCCGGGTCGAGCCGCGACTCCTGGTAGGCCTGCGCGGCGAGGAGGCGCCAGTCGAAGTCGAAGTCCGCCGCGTGGCGCCGCAGGTCCGCGAGGAAGGGCGCGATCGCGCTCGCGCCCAGGTCGAGCGGCGGGCGCTCGATCCACCTGGTGCCCTCGTAGTAGCGGCGGAACAGGATGTTCCCCGTCGCCGACCCCTCGCGCAGCGCAGGCACCTCGCGCGACAGCCGGTCCCGCAACAGCGGGTTCTCGCGTCGCACCGCCCACGCGATCGAGTCGCCGTCGCCGATCGTGAAGCCCTGCTCGACGCGCACCCCGTCCAGCGCCTGCGCCCACAGCTCCGCCACGTAGCGGTCCGCGACCGTGTGCTGGAACGCGCCCGAGTGCACGAGCTCCAGCAGGTCCTCGGCCGACAGGCCGCGCGCCGCGGGGACGATGTTGACCGGCGCGAGGCCCGCGGCGATCAGCTGGTCGTTCCACTCCTCGATGCGGTCGACGTGCGACGTGCTGCTGACGACGTGCACGTCGCGGCCGGCCAGCCCGCGCACGTCCGCGACCGGTTCCGCGCCGACGTGCGACACGAGCACGGCGTCGACGCCGGTCAGGTACGGATCGGTGAAGGCGACGAACTCCTCGCGCTCGGGCGTCACCGACAACCCGGCGGCCGCGACGTCGCCGCGCCCCTCGATCAGCGCCGGCAGGAGGTCGTCGAAGGCGACCGGCAGGAACTCCACCACCAGCGGCGGGCGGTCCGGCCCGCGGTCCTTCGACAGCGCGGACTCGAGCTGGTGGAACAGCTCGTACTCGAAGCCGCGCAGTCGCCCCTCGGCCAGGAAGAAGTTCGTGCGGCTGTAGGAGACGAGCACGCGCAAGCTGCCGCGCTCGAGGATCGCCGGCCAGTCGTCGGTCGACGTCGCGCCGCCGCTCGACAGGCCGGGGACGTCCGCCCACGGCGCGCCCTCGAAGAACTCGACGTCCGCGAGGTCGTCGGGGGTCGGCGCCGCCAGGGCGTCGAGCGCTCCGTCGGGCCCGGCGTCGATCTCGGACGTCGCGGTCGAACGCGCCGACGCGCGGTCCGTCGAGGCGTCCACCGGGTCGCCGCCCGAGCACGCGGAGAGGAGCGCGCCGAGGACGGCGAGGCGGCGCGCGGAGGATCGGGGTCGCATGGCCGCTTATACTCCGCGCGGCCGGCCGACCGAAGCGCGCGCCAACCGCCCGCCTGCCCGCGCCGGAGCGAACTCCCGGGACCCCGCGGGAAATGCTCCCCCTCCGGCGCCGCACCAGCGGCCCCCGCGCGCTCCGCCGCGCCGAACCCGCCATCCACGAACCGACCCACCATCGACATGCCCCGCCCCACGACGACCCGCACCCTCTCCCTGGCCGCCGCCGGCCTCGCCCTCACGCTGACCGCCGGTTGCGCCATCGGCAACTCCGGCAAGCTCGTCCTGGCCCGCCACGTCTCGGTCGGCCAGGAGCTCCTCGACCTGAAGGCCGCCCGCGACGCCGGCGCGATCACCCAGGAGGAGTACGAGGAGGTCAAGGCCAAGGTCCTCGAGCTCATCGATTCCGTCGAGGTCGTCGAGCACGTCAACGACGCGACGCCGGGCAACCCCGACGACTATTGATGGGCGGTCGGGCGCGCCGCGGCGCCCGGCTCCGATCCCCGCCGCCCTCGCGCCGGAACGCCCGTTCCGGCGCGAGGGCCCGTCGTCGTCGCGGCCGCCCGCGGGCGGATCCAGGCCCCGGCGCGTTCCCGATCCTGGGCAGGCGCCCTCCGGCCGGGACCCGCCCTTCCAGGCCTCCGGCGCCCCCTGTCGATCACAGGAGTCCGCGTTCCCCCCGAAGCAGACCCATGAATCGACCCACCCTCGACGCGACGACCCGCCTGCTGCTGGTCGCCGCCCCCGACGCCCCGGCGGCCCGGGGCATCGCCCGTTCGTTGGAGGAGACCGGCTGCCGGGTGCAGGCGGTCGAGGACTCCCGCGCGGCGCTGGACGCGTTCCGGCACGCGGCGCCCGACCTGGTCCTGATCGACCTCGCGCTCGCCGACGGCAGCGCGGTCGACCTGTGCCGCGCGCTGCGGGCGCGCCCCGAAGGACGGCGCACGCCGATCCTGATGCTGCACGCGGCCGACGGCTCGGCGGCGGACTTCGCCGAGGCCTGCCTGGCGGGCGCGACGGAGTTCCTGGAGGCGACGGGCGCGGGCGCGCTGATCGGTCACCGCCTGCGCACGGCGCTGGAGCTGGCGGCCGACCCCGGCGGCGGGGACGTCGCGCGCGCCCCCTCGCCGGCGCAACCGCTGCCGCACGACACCGAGTCCGTGCAGGAAGTCGTGTTCTCCGCGATCGACCGCACGCGCGGTACGGACCGCCATGTCGCCGTGCTGCTCGTGCTGCTGGGCGACGACGAGGTCGAGCTGGACGAGTCCTTCGAGGCCCACCTGCAGAACGCGCTGCAGGCCTACGTCGACCGCGAGCGCCTGACGCCCGGCCGCGCACGGGTGCGGCTGTGCCGCGACGACGAAGGCCGCTTCGTCATCGTCGCCGGCGACCTGACGCGCATCCACGACGCGGCCAAGCTGGGGCGGGCAGTGCAGGACCACGTCGCGGACGCCCGCGGCGGCGACCGCAGCGGCCTGTGCATCGGCGTCGCGACGAGCCCCGAGGACGGCAAGGACGCGAACGCGCTCCTGTCGGCCGCGGAGGTCGCCGCCCGGCGCGCGCGCGAGGACGGCACCGGCGGGCTGCAGTTCCGCAACAGCTCGACGAACCAGTGGGTGTTCGAGCGCCTGACGCTGGAGCGCAGCCTGGAGCAAGCCGTCGAGAACGGCGAGCTGCGCGTCTTCTACCAGCCGAAGGTCGACATCCAGAGCCGCCAGGTCGTGGGCATGGAGGCGCTGGTGCGCTGGCAGCACCCCGAGCTCGGCATGGTGTCGCCCGCGCAGTTCATCCCGCTCGCCGAAGAGTCCGGCCAGATCGTGCAGATCGGCCAGTGGGTCCTCGAGGAAGCCTGCCGCCAGTGCCAGGCGTGGATCGACGAGGGCTACGAGCCCGTGCGCATGGCGGTCAACCTGTCCCCCATGCAGTTCCGCCAGCCCGACCTGCTGCAGGTCGTGCGCGACACGCTGCGGCGCACGAAGCTGGACCCGCGCCACCTCGAGCTCGAGGTCACCGAGAGCATGCTGATGCAGGACCTGCACCAGACGATCGACACGCTGCGCCAGCTGAAGGACGAGGGCATCTACCTGTCGATCGACGACTTCGGCACCGGCTACTCGTCGCTGAGCTACCTGAAGGGCTTCCCCATCGACGCGCTGAAGATCGACCGCTCGTTCGTGCGCGAGATCACGCAGAACTCCGACGACGCGGCGATCGCGACGTCGATCATCCTGCTGGGTCAAAACCTGAACCTGAAGGTGATCGCGGAGGGCGTCGAGACGGAGAGCCAGCTGTCGTTCCTGCGCATCCTGCAGTGCGACGAGATCCAGGGCTACCTGTTCAGCCCGCCGGTGCCGGCCGAGGACGTCGAGACCTTCCTCGACCGTCGCTAGCCGGCGGTCGCGGCGCCGCGCGCGAGCGGGCGAGTCCCGCGGAGGTGCTGCGCGAGGAGGCGGGCGCGCGTCGGTCCCGGACCGACGCGCGCCCGCTGGCGTTCCCTTCCACGCGGGGACCGACTCCTCCGGTCCCCCGCTCTCCAGCCCTCAGGCCGCCACGCGCTGGTCCGTCACGTCGAGGTCCAGCGTCAGCGTGAACGTGCTGCCCTCACCCCGGGCGCTGCGGGCCTTGATCTCGCCGCCCAGCAGGTAGGCGATGCGTTGCGCGATCGCGAGGCCGAAGCCCGAACCGCCGCCGTGGTCGGCGTCGCGCTCCAGCGGCTCGAACAGGTCGCCCAGCTTCTCCTTCGGGATGCCGGCGCCGGTGTCCTCGACCGTGAAGCACACGCGCGGGTGCGCCGGGCCGTTGGCGTGGTCGCAGTCGACCCGCAGCGCGACCGAGCCGGCGTCGGTGAACCGGACGGCGTTCTCCAGCAGGTAGTCCAGCACCTGCTCCATGCGGCCGGGCTCGCCGGCCACCAGGTCGGGCAGCGCGTCGGACAGCTCGCAGCGGAACTCGAGGCCCTTGGCCTCGGCGCGGTCCCGGTGGCGTTCGGCGGCGCGTCGCGCGACGTCGCGGACCGAACACGGCGTCAGCTCCACGGCCGCGCGGCCCGACTCCATGCGCGTCATGTCCAGCACCTCGTCGATGCGTCGCACGAGCTCCGTGCTGGCGTCGACGAAGCTCTCGAACTCACGCAGGTGCTCAGGACCGCTCGCCTCGCCGGCGCGGAAGATCTCCGCGTGCGCGACGACGCCCTGCAGGTGCTTGCCCACCTCGTTGCTGATGTGCATCAGCAGCTCGTTGCGGGTCTCGGCAGCGCGGTCCGCCACCGCGCGCGACGTGATCATCGCGCGGTTCACCGTCTCCAGCGAGGTCGCGTACGCACGCACCTCGCGCTCGGCCGTCGTCAGCTCCTCGATCAGGTGCTTCTCGCGGGCCCGCGCGTTCCACTTCTCCGTCAACGCGCTGGCCAGCTGCCGGATCTCGATCGCGTCGAACGGCTTCTTCAGGATCAACAGGCGGTCCGTTACGCCCAGCGCGGACACGGTCTCTTCCCACGAGTAGTCGGAGAACGCCGTGCAGATCACGACCTGCAGGTCGGGGTCCAGCTCCCACAGCTTCTGGATCGTCTCGACGCCGTCCCAACCGGGCGGCATGCGCATGTCGACGAACGCCATGGCGAACGGGCGGCCTTCGCCGACCGCCGTGCGCACGACCTCGTAGGCGTCCTGGCCCTGCAGCGCGGACGAGAGCTCGAAGCACGCGCCGCCCGTCTTCTTGGGCGCGGCCGCGGCGCCGAGGAAGGCGGCGCGGGCGTCGTCCAGGCTGTCGGCCTGCGCCGCTTCGGCCGGCGAGAGGATCTTGCGGAAGTCGTCGTGGATGGACTGGTTGTCGTCCACCAGGAGGATCCGGCGGTTCTCAGTGGGCTGTGTCATCGGATGCTGTCGGGGGGGGAGGACGCCTCGGCCGCCGCGGTCACCGCGGCCGGCGTCAGGCTCAGGGGGATCTCGACGGTGAACGTAGCGCCGCGTCCGGGACCGTCGCTCGCCGCGTGCAGCGAGCCGCCGATCTCGGTCGCCGCGTTCGCCGCGGCGTGCAGGCCGAACCCGTGCCCGTCCTGCTTGGTCGTGAAGCCGTAGTTGAAGACCTCGACGAGGTGCGCCTCGTCGATGCCGCAGCCGGTGTCCGCGATCTCGAGCTGGACGCGGTCGTCGCCGACGGCGCGCGTGCGCAGCGTCAGGACGCGCTCGGTGACCTCGCTCGTGTTCATGGCCTGGCGCGCGTTCTGGATCAGGTTGACCAGGATCTCGAGCAACTTGTGCCGCGCGGTGCGCGCCTCGGGCAGGTCGGCGTACTCGCGCACGACCGTGACGGGCGCCACGTGCTCGCCGCCCGCGGTGCCGGAGATCTCGCACGCCCGGTCCAGCTGTTCGCCCAGCTCGACGGGCTCGATCACGTCCTCGTTGCGGACGTAGTCCTGCTGCGACGCGACCAGCGTGCGGATGTGTTCGATGCCCTTGGTCAGCGCGCCGAGCTCCTCGGTCAGCCCCGCCTGCGACGCGCGGATCTGGTCCGTCACGGCGCCCAGGAAGGGCTCCAGGTGCTGGCCGCGCGGGTCGGTCTGCAGGAAGCCCGCCAGGTCGTCCGCGTGCTCCTTGATGATGCCGTGCAGCGCCTCGAGGTCCCCCACCGCGATCGCGCGCGCCTTCTGGTCCAGCATGGTCGCCGACACGTTCACGCTGTTCAGCACGTTGCCGACGTTGTGCAGGATGCCGGTGGCGATCTCGGACATGCCGGCCTCGCGCGCGGTCTCGACCAGCGCCTGCCGCGACTTCGCCAGCTTGCGCATCATGCTGTCGAACTCGGCGGACAAGGTCCCGACCTCGTCGCCGCGCGAGGTGTCGAAGTCGACCCTGGCGGTCTCGTCCTGGCCCAACACCAGCGCGTTGTTCGTCAGCTTCTGGATCGGCACCAGCACGATGCGCTTCAGCACGCCCAGCAGCACGAACAGCACCAGCAGGCCCGCCGCGATCGTGGAGACCAGCGAGTACCGCATCGCCGCCGCGCCGGCGCGGCTGATCTCGCGATCGACCGTGGCGCCGAAGACGAGCGGTTCGTCCTCCAGGCGCGACTCGACCAGGTGGAAGACGCTCAGGCGGTCCTCGCTCTGCGCCTCGATCAACGGTTCGCCGTCCCAGCGGTCCGCGAACTCGAGGAGGCGCTCGCTGGCGTTCACGTCGTGCAGGAACGCGGCCTCGATGTCCTCGGTCTCGGTGCGCGCCTGCAGCTCTTCCAGCAGCGGGCCGGCGAGCAGGCGCCCGAGCACCAGCTTGCCGACGGTCGCGCCGCGCGCGTCGCGCACCGGGCGCGACGAGACCAGCATCACGCCGTGCGGCGTCGACAGGTAGCCGCGGATCGGCGCGAGGATGCCGCGCGCGAGCTCCTCGGGCCGGTTCCCCGTCGTGAGCTTCGCCGGCAGCGCCTCGCCGGCCGCGGGCCAGATGCCGTCCAGGCTCGTCGGCGCCTCGCCGAGCGCGCCGCGCCGGAACGCCGCGCCCCACTCGACCGTGCCGTCCGCGTCCGCGACGCACATCGCGTCGACCGAGCGCGCGTCGAGGTCCAGCAGGTGCTCACGCAACGCCGGCTCGTTCGCGCCGGCCGGCGAGAGCGCCTCGCGGACGACCGGCAGCTCGCCCCACGCGCCGCACAGGACGTCGACCAGCTCCAGCTGCTCCTCCAGCGCCTCCTTGACGCGCACCGTGTTCTTCTGCGCGAACGAACTCTCCGTCGTCTCGAAGATGCGCTTCAGCGTCTTGCGCTGCACGAGGCTGTCCGTCGTCGCGTACGTGAGCACGACGGCGGACAGGATCAGGACGATCTTGGGTTGGAGCTTCACGCTGCGGCCCTGGTTCGTGCTGCGGGCGGTTCCCCGTCCTCAGGCCGCGTCGGCCGTGGTCCGATCGGCGTCGTCGTCGCTCGGCGCGCCGGACTCGGCGCCCTCGCGCCGCGCGTCCTCGATGCGCTCGCGGACGGCGACCCAGGTGTCGTTCAGGTCCTCGGCCAGGTCCTGCAGCTTGTCGCCGTCCCGCAGGCGCATGTAGCCCGGGTCGCGGCCCTCGCGCACGTTCTGCAGGAACCGCTTGAAGCGGTAGACCGGGCCCGCGACGCGGAAGGTCGTCAGGATCCCGACCAGCAACGTCAGCGGCAGGAAGATCGCGAACGAGGTGCCGACGACGAAGTACAGCCGCTCGTTGATCTGGTCCCACATCAGCTCGCCGTCGTTCGGGAGCGTCAGCGCGACGTGGCTCATCGCCAGCATGAACAGCAGGAGCTGCATCAGCAGCGAGAGCGCGGTGAGGCCGAGGAACACGCCGGTCATCCAAAGCTGCAGCCGGGGATCGATCAGCTTCTTCCTACGCTTGTACTTCGCCATGGGGAGGTCCGGGGGGACGGGTCCTCGAAGGTCGGGCCCTCGGGGGACGGGCCTGGGGGGGGAACGGGACCGGGAGGTCCCGGGCTCCTATCGACTGGCCGTCCGGCCGGTCCTTAGCGCTGTCGAGATCCTCGCGGAGGACTCGCGCGGGGCCCGTGATCCGGCGCCGCGCCCCTAGTGGGCGGACCAGCGGGCCTTCCAGGCGGCGCGCTCGGCGGGCAGGTCGTTGCGGCCGGTGATCGACCGCAGGACGCGCAGGGTCAGCTCCCGCAGCGCCTCGTCGTCCGAGTCCAGCAGCGGCAGCAGCGGCTCGACGGCGACCGCGGATCCCAGCGCCCCGAGGCCCGCGACGGTCATCTTCACGACGCCGGCACGGTCGTCCTCGAGCAGCGGCACCAGCTCGGCCGCCAGCTCGTGCCGGCGCAACTTGCGGCTGCCCATCTCGCGGATCGCGACGCCGACGACGGCGACGTCCTCCGACGCCAGGTCCTGGTGCAGCTCGCGGAACTCGTCGCGCCACCAGCGCTCCTCGGCCGCGTACCAGGCGCGCCAGCGGACCGGCTCGGCCTTCATGCGCTTGCCGGTGATCTCCTGCAGCGCCCAGTAGGACGCCTCGCGCACGCCCGCGTCGTCGTCCTCCAGCCCCGCGATCAGCACGT
>JAUHYB010000240.1 GCA_030426745.1 bacterium | reverse complement strand
ACGCGCCTGGCGCTGTCGGTGCACGAGCGCCGCGACCGCGACCCGGCGGCGTGGATCCTGGACGAGCAGTCCGAGATCCACCGCTTGATCGACGCGCTGGTGCGCGAGACGCGGCGCGAGGCGTCGGAGATGAACGCGGCCTTCGCGCTGGTCGTGCTGCCGGGTCGCGAGGACCTCGCGGATCGCGCGGAGCGCGGGGTCGCGTACTGGCGCGCGATCACCGACGAGCTCGCCGCGGACGGCGTGCGCGTGCTGGACCTGACCGACGCGCTGGTCGCCGCGGGCGCGCTCGACGACGACTCCTTCTGGATGCCCGGCGGCCACTACTCGCCGAAGGCGAACGCGCTGGTCGCGCGCGAGCTGGCGAAGGAGTGGGAGGAGGCGCCGTGATCCAGCTGCACCGGCTCGAGGGCTTCTACTGGGTCGCGCGCACCGGCGGGTACGCGCGCGCCGCGCGGGCCTTCCCCTACCCGATCACGCAGCCGGCCGTGCACCAGCAGGTGAAGAAGCTGGAGACCGAGCTGGGCCTCGCTCTGTTCGAGCGCGTCGGCAAGGACCGCATGATCCCGACGGCTGCGGGCGAGCGGCTGTACCGCTTCGTGCGACCGTACTTCGAGGGCCTGCCCGGCGTCGTGCGCTCGTTGACCAGCGGCGAGGTCGCCGGCGAGCTGCGCGTCGCCGCGGCCGGCATGTTCCTGCGCAAGCTCCTGCCCGCGTGGGTCAAGCGCCTGAAGCGGCGCCACCCCGAGGTCGACGTGCACCTGGTCGAGGCGCCGGTGCCGCCGGTCGACGCGCTGCTGCTGGGCGAGTTCGACGCGGCCGTCGACCACTTCCCGCGCCTGCCCGCCGCGATCGCCGGGCAGACCGTCGGCGTCATGCGTCCGTACGTCGTGCTGCCGGCGAAGCACGCGGCCGCGCAGAAGAAGCGCCTGCGCCTGGCCGACCTCGAGGACGAGACCTTCGTCGCCTACTCGCCGAACCTGTTGCCGCACGCGCAGCAGTTCGAGGCGCTCGCGCTGCACGGCCTGACGCCGCCGCGCCGGATCACCGCGACCAGCGCGGAGGTGATCCAGGGCTTCGTCGAGGCCGAGCTGGGCTACTCGATCCTGGCCTCCCTGGAACCCGAACCGCCGAAGTCGCGCGGGCTGAAGTTCTTCCCGCTGCCGTCGCCGCGCGTCGAGTTCCCCGTCTCCGTCGCGTGGCGCAAGGACACGCCGGAGAACCCGCTGCTGGACGCGCTGCTCGAGTGCGCGCCGACCCCCTGAGCGGAGCGGCCGAGCGCGCGCCCCGGGAACGCCGGGACGCGCGCGGCGCTCAGTCGTCGCCGAACAGCTTGCGCAGGCCCTCGCCCAGCGCGTCCTCCGCCGCCTTGCGCCCCGCGTCGCGGATCACGTCGCGCAGGAAGTCGGACGACACGCCGACCTTCGGACGCGACGGCTTGCCCGACAGCTGCAGCGGCACCGCGGTGTTCGGGTCGAGGTACTTGCGCGCGTCGTCGATCGCGCGGCCGACGTCGCCGCGCAGCCCGGACAGCGGCACCGACGCGTCGAAGTCCATCGTGCCCGCGACGAGCGCGTAGCTGCCCGAGAAGGTCACGGGCGTGCCCTCGATCTCGATCGGGATCGCGGGCGCGTTGACGACGCCGTCCCGGATCTCGAGGCGCAGCGTCGGCAGGTCCGTCGCGTGCGGGCGGTGCACGTGCGAGGTGAAGTACCGCGCCAGGTCCGGCAGCACCGCGGCCTGCACGCGTCCCAGGTCGAGCGTGACGTCCGCGTTCACCGCGGAGAGCGCCGACCCCGACGCGCCCAGCGGCAGCGCGAAGTCCGTCACGCGGATCGTCGTCGGCTCCGAGTCCTCGGAGGCCTCGAGCGACACGAGCATCGGCACGAGCTTGCCGACGACGCGCTCGCGGAACAGCGGCGTCAGGCCGACGCGCGCGTCGAGCGCCCCGCCCTCGCCGGTCGCGGTCAGCACGCCGTCCTCGACGCGGCCGACCAGCGCGACGTTCGCCTTCGGGCTGGTCAGGGTCGCGTCGACGAGCGCGCCCCGCGCGGTCGCCTCGGTCGCGACCGCGTCGAGCGCCAGGGTCGCGCCGAGCACGTCGACGAGCAAGCCGTCCTGTTCGGTAAGCGCGTCGACCAGCGCCGTGCGCAGGTCGCGGCCCTGCGCGCGCAAGGTCCAGGTCGGCGCCGTCGTCGCCGCGTCGGCCGCAATGTTCGCCTCCCCGTCCTCCGTCGCGTCGCCCGCGCTCGCCGCGAGCCAGCTCGCCAGCGTGACGTCCGACTCCGCCGTCGCGTTCAAGGTGCCGCCGCCCGCGAGCGCCAGGTCGAGGCGCGCAGTCACCGGCGCGCCCGCGTCCAGCGCGACGCGCGCTTCCAGGTGCTCCACGGCCAAGCGCTCCTTCGCCGCCGCCAGCGCGGGCGCCGTCAGCGCCAGGTCGTGCACGCGCGCGGTGATCGCCGCGGTGCCGACGCCCTCGTTCGGCCAGCGCAGCTCCTCGACGACGACCTCGGCGCGCACCGGCGCGGCGCCGGGCGCGGGGGCGAGGCCCATCGGCGGCTCCTCGCCCAGGAGCTTCGCCAGCGTCGCGGACGGCAGCGCCAGGTGCGCGCGCGTCTCGCCGCCCTCCAGCAGCGCGACGCCCTCCTCGTCGACGCGCAAGGCCGCGCGCACGTCCGACGCGCCCAGCGTCGCGTCCAGCTCGACGTCGATCACGTCGTCGCCCGCGGGGAGCGCGCGCAGCTCGGCGACCAGCGCGTCCTCCGGCGAACCGTAGTCGCCCAGCGCCTCCAGTCCGGTGTCCGGCAACCACGCGGCGAGGCGCGCGACCGTGACGCCGCGCACGCCGGCCGTGAGGTCCCACGCGAGTCGGCCGTCGCGCATGTCCTCCGCGGTCGCGGTCGCCCAGCCGACCGGCGCGGTGAAGCGCGCGTCGACCTCGCCGCCGCTCGCCTCGCGCACGGCCGCTTCCAGCGCCAGCGGTCCGCCGCGCTCCGCGTCGGCGAGCACGCGCACCGAGGTGACCTCGATCGCCGCGGCGCCGTCCTGCTTCACGCGGAAGCCCGGAGACGCCAGCGACACGCGCAGGTCCGCGCGCGACGCGTCCGCCTCGCCGTCCAGCGGCAACGCCAGCCGCGCGAGTTCGACCTCGACCGGAACGACGCCGCCGTCCAGCTCCAGCGCGACGCCGTCCGGCAGCGCGTCCGTCAGGTACCGGTCGACGAGCGCGCGCGGCACGGACAGCGACCACACTTGCGGCGCGTCGCCGCGCGCGGTCAGCATCCCGTCCGCGACGCGTCCGGCGAAGCGCACGTCCTGGCCGTCCGCGAGCAACGCGACGTCGACGCGCACCGCGTCGTCGGAACCGGCCGATTCGGGCGCGAAGTCGGCCTCCAGCGTCAACCGGTCGCCGAGCGCCTCGTGCAGCTCGCCCTCGGAGCGCGTCCACAGGTCGATCAGCGTCGTGGGCACGGCCTCGATCCGCGCGGAGCCCCGCGCGCTGGCCAGGAAGGCGGACGCGCCGAACAACACGCTCTGCTCGAAGGTCAGGTCCGCGGCGACCGGCCCGTGGTCCGTTCCGTACAGGTGCTCGCCGTCGAGCGTGAAGCGCGCCTTGCCGTCGGCGGTCAGCACGAGGCGCGCGACCAGGTCCTTCACGCCGACCGCACGGCCGCCGGCGTCGAGGCGCGGGTCGCTCCAGCCGAAGTGCTTGACCTCCAGCTGGACCAGCGCCTGAATCGGTCCCAGCGGCGTGTCGTAGGAGACGTCGACCTCGCGGCCGCCGCCGGCGTCCGGCGCGTCGCCGCCCCCCACCGTCTTGGACGCGCGCGTCGACGGCGCGAGCGCGCGCTCGATGTTCGACGGACCCTCCGGCGACGTCACGAGCGCGAGCTCCGCGGTCGCCTTCCACGTGCCGAGGTCCGCGGGGTCGCCCTCCTCCGCGCTCGCGAGCGCGCCCAGCACCTGGAAGATCGACGGCACCTCGACGTCGAGCTCCGCGACCGTGCGCCCCTCGGGGTCGCGCAGGCGCAGGCCGTGCAGCCGCTGGGTGCCGGTCCACGAGAACGCGACCTCGCCCAGCTCGAGCTCGCCGGCGATGCTCCGGTTCGTGTCGGCGATCGCCGACTCCAGCGCGTAGCGCCCGAACAGGAGCGGCGCGAACGCGACCAGCGTCACGAACGCGCCGAAGAGAAAGGCGCCGCAGCCGCAACCGCGGCGCAGCCAGCGTCCGCGCCGCGGCGGAGCGGTGTCCGCGGGCGCGCCGTCGTGTGTTCGGGGATCCGTCATCGTGTCGCCGTCCGGGCGCGCATCCTGCGGCGCGGCGTGCGCCGGGGGAAGGCCCGGCCGAGCCTCCGCGCGTCGCCCCCCCTACGAGGGCCGCGGGCGACCGTTTCGCGCCGAGCGGGAGAGTCCCCGCGGGGCGCGCGCGCGGCGCGGAGCGGGCCCCGGGGACCCCGGGCGGCGCACGGCGTCCCGCCCGCGGGCCCTACCAGATGCGCGCCCCTGGAACGCCACGACCACAACCGGTAGTATCCGTCCGGCGCGGCGGCAGGCCGCTCCTCCACCCGCCGCAGCCCCGCGATCCCCACCCCATGGCCGCTCCCACCCGCATCTACCTCGTCGGCGCCCACTCGACGGGCAAGACGACCCTCGCCCGCTGGATCCGCGACCGCTACGGCCTGCCGATGATCTCCGAGGTCGCGCGCGGCGTGCTGGCCGAGATGGAGGAGCAGCTCGATTCGCTGCGCACGGACGTCGCCCTGGTCGACCGCTACCAGGCGGAGGTCTTCCGCCGCCAGATCCAGGCCGAGGAGCTGCAGTCCGGCGCGTTCGTGTCCGACCGCGCCTTCTGCAACCTCGCCTACGCCGCGCAGCACGCGACGATCCTGCACCAGGTCGCGGCCGACCCGCGCCTGCAGGGCTACATCGACTCGGTGCGCGGCGGGCTCGTCTTCTACCTGCGCCCGCACCGCGAGCTGCTGTGCGAGGACGGCGTGCGCGCCGGCGTCGCGTGGGAGGAAGTCGTGCGCATCGACGGCATGGTCAAGTTCATGCTCGAGTGGTTCGGCATCTCGTACGTGCCGATCGACGCGCTCTCGATGCAGGAGCGCATCCGCTTGACCGAACGCGTGCTGGGCCTGGCGGGCCTGCACGCGACCGAGGGCGCGACCGTCGCGCCCCCCGTCACCCGGCCCGCCGCCGCGCCCCGCGCCGACGACCCGTTCGCGCGCCAAGCGGACGCGCTGGAACGCGAACCCGCCGTCGAGATCCCCGGCCCCCCCGCGCGCATGGCGCGCCGCGACGTGGCCGAGTCGACGCGGTGACCGAAGGTACCTTCGGTCACCGCGTCGCCATGGTCCGCGGGCGGCGGTCCGAGCGCGCGCGCTAGTC
>JAUHYB010000239.1 GCA_030426745.1 bacterium | reverse complement strand
CTCCAGCGTCACGCGCGGCGGCGCGTCGCCCGCGCGGCCGTACTTGCACGCGTTGTCGACGAGGTTGAACAGCACCTGGCCGACGGCGCCGGCGTCGGTGGTCAGCGCCGCGCCGGGCGGCGCCAGGAGGTCGACGCGGAACGCGCCGCGCGACTCGCGCACGCGGCGTTCCAGCGCGTCGGCGTGGCGGTCGGCCAGGTCGGCCATGCGCAGGCGCTCGCGCGCGGGGCGCGTGCGGCCCTCCTCGAGCCGCGCGTAGGCCAGCACGTTCTCGACGAGCACGGCGAGGCGGTCGGACTCGGCCTGCAAGGTGCGCAGGTAGGCGCGCCGGTCCTCGGGGTCGGAGACGACGTCGTCGGCGAGCATCTCCGTGTACATGCGGAAGGTCGTCAGCGGCGTGCGCAGCTCGTGCGTCACCGACGACGCGAAGCGCGTGCGGCGATCGGCGTAGGCGAGGCCCGCGCGCAACGAGAAGCCGAGGCCCATCAGGCTGGCGACGGCCGCCGCCCACAGGATCGCGACGGTGCTGCGCGCCGGCGTCATGCCCGCGGGTTCGGGGGGCGCGGGCGAGCGCAGCGCCAGCGCCGCGGGGATGGCCGCGAGGCTGCGGCCGTCCTCCTCCCCGCCCAGGTCGACGCGCGCCTCGAGGTCCGGCTCGCAGCCGGGGAAGAGGTCGGCGATCTCGCCGAGCAGCGCGGCGCGCAGGGACGGCCAGTGCGCGGCGAAGCCCTGCACCCACGTCGCGTCGTTCACGCGCACGTTGCGCAGGAACGCGAGCTGCACCGCGTCGTCGTTCGTCGCGCCCGGCAACCACACCGGCAGGAACGGGCCGAGCTCCATGCGCGGCTCGACCACGTCCTGGAACGGCTCGATCCAGTAGCCGCCCTGCCGCTCGAGGTCGCCGGGGCCGTCGACGGGCGCCAGCTCCTGTTGCTCGGGGTACGACTGTTGCCGGATCCACTCGGGCCCCAGCTTGCGCACCTCCTGCGCGTCCTCGTTCAGTCCGTTGACGACGTTGAAGTTCTGCAGCACGCGCTGCGCGTAGTCGGACCCCTTCGCGCGCTGCTGCGACGCCTCGCCCTTGGCGTCCACGCCCCACTCGCGCAGGTTCTCGACGGCGGCGAGTTGCGCGGGGTTGATCGCCTCTTCCTCCGGCAAGGTCGTCAGCGCGTCGTTCCAGTCCGTGGCGACGCACCCCATCTGCACGACCGCGATGTCCAGCGGCAGCGCCGTGCGCACGCCGTCCAGCAGCGCGCGCTTCTCCTCGATCTCCGCGGGCCGCACGAGCCCGGCCTGCGCCAGGTCCAGCTGGTTGCCCGTCGGCACCTGCGGCGACGACCACGCGCCGCGGTCGTCCATCTGGAAGTGCAGCGGGAAGTACGGCGAGTCGAAGGTCAGCAGCGGCGACGGGCTGTAGACCTCCCCGGGCTGCAGGCGGTTCAGCAGCCGCGAGTACGCGCGGTCGTGCGGCACGAACGCGAGGTACTCGAAGTACGGCCGCGCCGACTCGCGCGCCAGCAGCGGCGCGATCCACGAGTCCATGCGCCACAGCGCCAGGCGCACGGTGGACTCGCGCTCGGCCTCGGCGCGCGCGGCGAGCTTCTGGCGCTCGAAGTCGAGCAGCACGTGTCTGACCCAGCCGAGCCCCGCGAACGCGAGCAGCGCGCCCAGGTAGTAGACGCGCCACCAGTACCGCCTGCGCCACTTCACTGCGCCGCGACCTCCACCTCGTCCGAGAGCATGTAGCCCTTCGCGCGCACGGTGACGATCACGCGGCCGGCGACCTCCTTGGTGCCGAGCTTCTCGCGCAGCCGCGCGACGTGCATGTCGATCGTGCGCGTCTCGATGCCGCGCGTGTCCAGGCCCCAGACGCGCTGCAGGATCTCCTCGCGCGCGACGGCGCGGCCGCGGTGGCTCGCGAGGTAGCGCAGGATCTCGGCCTCGCGCTCGGAGAGCTGCCGCGGCGCGTCGCCGTTCTTCACCTCGCGGCGCTCCAGGTCGATCTCGAGGCCGTCGAGCGCGAGCCGCCGCACGCCGGTCGGACGCTCGGCGGACCGCCGCAACACCGCCTCGACGCGCGCGATCAGCTCCGACGAGCTGAACGGCTTCACGACGTAGTCGTCCGCGCCGGTGCGCAGGCCGCGCACGCGGTCCTCCTCGCTGCCGCGCGCGGTGACCATGATCACGGGCAAGGTCGGGCGCGACGCGCGCAGCTCGGGCAACAGCTCGAAGCCGTTGCGTCCCGGCAGCACCACGTCGAGCAGCACCAGGTCGAGCTCGGCGCCGCGCAACAAGCGCTGCGCCTCGAGACCGTCGCCGGTCTCGAGCACGCGGTACCCCGCGAAGCGCAGGCTGTCGGTCAGCCCGCGTCGGATCGCGGGGTCGTCCTCGACGACGAGGACCACGGGTTTCGAAGCGCTCATGGTGCGTCCGGATCGAGTGTAGCGCCGCCGCGCGGGATCAGCAGTCCTCGGGGCGGAGGTCCGCCGCGGAGGGCGCCTCGGGTCGCGGCGCGTCTTCCTGCTGTCGCGCGGCGGGGGCTTCCTGTTGCGCGGGGGCTTCCGGCGGGACCGTCCCCTGCGGTTGCCCGGCGCCGCGCTGCTGCATGGCTTCCGCCTGCTGCACGGTGCCCGCTTGCAGCACGGTGCCCGTGAGCGGAGCGGGGCCGCCCTGCTGCGGCGCGCGGTTCCCGGGCGCGGCCCCGTTCTGCGCGGCCGCGCCGTGCGGCGCGCCGACGCGTTGGACCGCGCCGGGCGCGACGATCCCCTGTGCGGCCTGTGACGCCCCGGGCGCCGGCGCAACGACGGGCGCCGGCGGAGCGACGCCGTTCGCCGGAGCCGCTCCGTTCGCCGCGTTCGCCGGCGCCGGGTAGCGGAAGCCGCGCTGCGTCACCTGCGCGCGGATCGCCGCGCGGATCTGGTGGTCGAAGGAGCGGCTCTCGTCCAGCGCGAGGCGCGCCGTCTCGGCGTCGATCCACGCCTGGCGCTGCACGCCGACGTCGGCGATGCGCCGCTGGATCTCGGCGCGCTCGGTCGCCGCGGTCTCGATGTGCGCGGCGCGCTGCTCGAGCGTCATCGCGCGCATGTCCTCGGGCAACTGATCGACCTCGACCGCCGCCAGGTCGAAGCCCTCCTGCTGACTCGCGTCGACCAGGTCCCAGCCGCAGACGTAGAGCGCGCCGTTCTTGCACATCGCGCGGTTCGCGGCGGCGTCGGGGTTCATGTTGATCGCGTTCTCGTCCTGCACCGCCTGGTTCGCCCACGACGCCTGGCCGTCCTGTCCGAAGGGCAGGTAGGTGCCGTTCACCGCGGTCGTCAGCTCGACCAGCTGCGCGTCGAAGGGCGTCTCGTGCACGAGCGTGCCGCTCTGGTGGTCGATCGTCGCGAACCGGCCGTCGGCCAGCAGCGAGACCTGCTTCCACAGCGGCGCCTCGGCGTCGCCGGGGTTCCCGCAGTAGATCGAGTTCACGAGGATGCCGCTGCCGATCGCCGCCGCGCAGGCGTCGCGGAACGACACGACCCTGTCCTGGTCGGCCGACTCGTTGCCGGCGACGACCGCCAGCTTCAGCGCGTTCGGGTCGTCGCTCCACCGCAGATTGCCGGTCGCGACCGACAGCACGCGGCCGACGAGCTCGGTGCCGCCGTTCGTGCGCAGGGCGAACAGCCGGCGCGAGATCTCGTCCAGGTCGCCGGTCAGCTCGCAGTCGATGTTCACCCAGCCGTTCTCCGCGTCGTGCCCGTCGTTGCCGTAGGTGAGCAGCGCGACGCGCAGCTCCGGCGCGGGCGTGGCGAGCGCCAGGTCGTTCACGATCGCCCAGATGCGCTGCTTGGCGCTGTCGATCAGGCCCTCCATGCTGCCGCTCGTGTCGAGGCAGATGGCCAGGTCGATCACGCGCGAGCGCGGCGCCGCGGCGACCTCGACCAGCGGCACGTTCTGCACGAGCGGCGCGTCGGTCGTGAACTCGGTCACGGTCGCGTACTCGCCCGCGACGAGCACGCCCGGCCCGAACTGCGCGATGGTGGTCGGCAGCGCGAGCGCGCCGAGGATCAGGGAAGTCGTCGTCCAGTGCATCATGGTCATCGTCGTGTCCTCTTCGTTCGTTGCGGACGCCCCCCGGCGTCCTCCGGTGTCCGTATCCCTCAGTTCGTCTCGTTGCGGACCAGCACGTTCTCGTCGCCGATCCGGATCAGGATCTCGCCGTCGAGCGAGAGCAGGCCCTGCCGGCCCTCCTGGACGAGGCGCTCGAGCAGCGCCTCGTGTTCCTCGCTGCCGAAGGCGTAGACCGCCGTCGGTTCCAGCTGCGCGTCCGCGTCGATCAGGTTCGAGTCGATCCAGCGGTCACCGCGCTTGAAGAAGGCGCGGTCGCAGATCTGCTGCACGCTGGAGAAGCTCGTGCGCGACTCGTTGCCGACCCAGAACGCGTTCTGGTAGTTGACCTGCGCGACCTGCTTGCGGTCGTTGAAGTTGCGGCCCTGTTGCACCGCGGCGTCGCCGAAGCGGTTCAGCACCGCCAGGTCGTTCAGCCCCAGGTTGCACGCCGCGACCAGGCCGCCCCACGACGCGAGGTCCGTGCCCTCGGTCGCCAGGAAGGACGTGTACTCCGACAGGATCCCGAAGCGCGTCGACAGGCGCAGGATCTCCTCGGACAGCTCGCGGTAGCGCGGGTCGGTGAACAGGTTCGCGGAGTTCGCGGCCACCGGGTTCGCGGTGATCGTCGCGCCCGCCTGGCGGATCTGGTCGGCCAGGAAGGCGATGCGGCGCGCGGCCCACAGGCGCGGGACGAACGCGTTGTCCGTCGAGGCCTTCGCCAGGTCGAACTCGAAGCCGAACACGCGCTCCTCGCCCAGGAAGTTGCCCTTCAGGCGGAAGCGCACGGGCCGCTCCTCGCGGTACTGGCCGAGCAGGACGAGGTGATCGCCCTCGAACAGGTCGGGCAGGCGCTCCGGCAGGAGCTCGCGCACCAGGCGCGTGTCGACGGTTCCGTCCGCGTTCACGACCTCCAGCTCGAGGTCCGCGAGCACCGGGCCGTACAGCTCCTGGTAGACCTTCGCGACCTTCAGCTCGACGTCCTCGCCGGGCAGCACGAAGGTGCTGGTCGCGCGCGTCGAGTCGGAGACGTTGTCCAGCAGCGGGACGTTCACGTCCTCGCCGACGCCGAAGGTGAACACGCGGCGCCCCGCGTGGTTCGCGGCCGCGACCATCTCGCGGATCTCGATCTCCGACGTGCGCCCGACCGTCGGCAGGCCGTCGGTCAGGAACAGCGTGATCGGCAACGTCCCCTGCGCGGCCGGTTGGCGCAGCGCGGTCAGCAGCGCGTCGTGGATGTTCGTGCCGCCCGTCGGGCGCAGCGACGCCAGGTACGCGCGCGCGGCGCGGCGGTTCGCCTCGTTCGCGGG
>JAUHYB010000238.1 GCA_030426745.1 bacterium | reverse complement strand
GCGGATACCCCGGGTGCGTGCCCGCCGGGTCGAGGTGCACCGAGAACAGGCGCGCGATGACGTACACGAACACGCCCATCGCCAGCGCGATGCCGAAGAAGATGATCAGGTGGAACAAGAGGCCCGCCCGCGGCCCGACGAGGTCGCGCGTGACGTCCCCCACCGACATCCCGCGGTGCCGAACCGACACGACGATCGCAGCCATGTCGTGCACCGCGCCGATCAGGATCGCGCCGAACACCACCCACAACAGCGCCGGCACCCAGCCCCAGATCACCGCGACGGCCGGCCCCAGCATCGGCGCCAGCCCGGTGATCGACGCGAAGTGGTGGCCGAACAGCACGGCCGGTCGCGTCGGCACGTAGTCCACCTCGTCGCGTTGCGCGTGCGCCGGCGTGACGGCCGACTCCGCCAGCGCGAACACGCGCTCGCCCAGGAAGCGGGCGTAGACGCGGTAGGCGACCAGGTACAGCAGGAAGGCCGCGCCGGCGGCGAGGGCGGGGGACATGACGGAAAGCTACGACAGCGGCGGGCCGCCGTCCACGCGCGACGAGCCGGTCCCGCGGCGCGTCGTCAGCGCTCTTCCCGGTACTTCCCGCCCGAGTCGCGGGCGAGGTCGCGCAGGAGGTCGCTCGAGGTGCCCACGCTGACGCAGTGGATCTCGATGCCGCGCGCGAGGTTCCACAGCTCGACGGCCTCGCGGATCGCGAGCGGGTCGTTCTCCGTGCCGCCCTGCGGCTCGCCGTCGGTCAGCAGGAAGATCGTGTCGACGTTGCGGTCGGCGAAGACCATCCGCAGCGCGTCGTAGATCGCCGTCGCGCCGCCCGGCCCCTGGCGGTTGACGTAGTCGAGCGCCGCGTTCCGCGTGAAGTCGTCCATGCGGACCATCTCCTCGCGCCACGGCGTCACGCCCGACGAGAAGAAGACCAGGTTGAACCACGCGCCGTCGGGGTAGCCCTCCAACGAGGCGCGCAGCTGTTCCCGCGCCGCCTCCATGCGCGTCCCGCGCCCCTGCGTCTCGTTCATCGATCCGCTGGTGTCCAGCACGAACGCGATGCGGTCGCTCTGCACGTCCAGGCCGTAGAAGCTGGCGACCGTCGCGCTGCGCTCCTTGTTCTCGCGGCGCGCGTCGGCGGCGGCGACGGCCTCCTCGCGCGAGGGCAGCGTGAAGCCCGCGCCCTCGTTCTCCCACCAGCGCGACCACCGCGTGCCGGCCGTGCCGTGGTCGAGGCCCGTCAACAACCGCAGGCCGTCCGCGACGTCGTCGCGCACGCGGCCGGACTCGACGTCGAGCCGCGCGATCAACGCCGGGACGGACGCCTTGTCGCGCATCGACACGAGTTGCCGCACGGCTTCGATCCGCACCAGGCGGTCTTCGTCGGCCAGCAGCTCCTCCAGCACCGCGCGCGCTTCCGGCGCGCCGTTGATCGCCAGCGCGGCGGCGGCGCCCTGGCGCGTCGCGGGATCCTTCGAACGCGCCGCCTTCGACAGCTTCTTGACCGACCCCTCGCCGTCCGGGTCGAGCTGCGCCGCTTGCAGGAACGCCAACCGGCGCACCGCGTCCGCGTCGCTGTTCGCCATGCGGCCCAGCATCTTCTCGTGCTCGCGCGACCCGCGCTCGCCCAGCGCCTCCATCGCGCGGTACTGCGTGAGCGGGCTGTCGTCCTTCAGCGCGTCGGTCAGCGCCTCGTCGATGTCCTCGAAGTCACGGTCCGTCACGACCAGGATCAACGCGCGCTTGGTGCGCGAGTCGGTCTTGCGCGACTCGAGCGCCTCGCAGAAGACCCGCGTGTTCTTCGGCTGGTCCCACTCGTCGAAGGCGGCGGCCAGCTCCGCGACGGTCCCCGTCTGCGGCACACGCGCCGACTCGACCAGGAGGTCCAGCTTCGTGTCCGCGCCCTGCGACTTCAGCAGGGGCAACAGCGCGCGACACGCGTACCCCTTGACCGCGCCGTACTTGCTGCGCTTGGCCAGGCGCTCGAGCTCGTCCTGCGCCAGCTCCTCGAACGCGCCCAGGCCCTTGGTCGCGCCTTCGCGACGCGACGCCTGGTTCGAACCGGCCTCGCCGACGAGGAACGCGATCGCGTCCGCCTGCAGCTCGTCGAGGCCCGCGTAGATCGAGAACGCCAGGTAAGCGGCGTCGCGCTTGCGCTCGTCGCCCAGCATCGCGGGCACCTTCTTCAGCGCCTCCAGCGACGCCTCGTCGCCGATCTCCGCCAGGCGCGTGAACAGCCCGGCATCGACGTCGTCGCGCTGCTCGCGGATCGCCTCCATGATCGCCTCGACGGTCTCCTGCGCCGTCGCGGGAGGCGCGAGGACGAGGGCGGCGACGGCGAGCAGAGCGGGGATCCGGAGGAGGAGCTTCATGGGCGCGGGAGGGCCGGGGGGCGGACGCGGCGGCCAGGGTACCGCGGGGGCGCGGCGCTGTTACGACGCGCCGCCGTCCTTTGGCTCGCCGGCGCGCGCGGCGTCGAGGAAGTCGAGCGTCTCGGTCGAGAGGGCCAGGTAGGCGTCCGGCACGCGCGTCATCGGGTGGCGCACGCCGAAGGTGTGGCCGGTGCGCTCGAGCACGGCGAAGCGCGCCAGGCCGGGCGGCGCCGCGTCGAAGACGGTGCGCGCCTCCTCTGCCGAGATCGCGATGTCGCGGTCGCCGTGCAGGAACAGCGCGGGCGTCGTCAGCTCCGCGGCGCGCGCGAGCAGGTCGTAGCGCGCGCGCTGCGCCTCCAGGTCGTCCAGGGTCGCGGTGCCCAGCTCCAGCGTGCCGCCGTCGGTGCCGTGCGGGATGCGCAACGACCCGGCCTCGCGCCACGCGCGCTTCTTCGCGTCGGACCAGCTGCCCGGCGTCGTGATCTGCGCCCAGCCGACGAAGCCCAGCGCGTCACCGCGCTCCACGACGTGGATCAACCCGACGCCGCTGCCGCGGCTGTGTCCGACCAGCGCCCAGCGCGTCGGGTCGGCTTCGGCGACGGCGCCGGCGTCGAGCGCCGCGTGCACGGCCTCGAGGTCCTCGAGCTGCTTGCCGTAGCTGTCCGCGGCGAAGGCCTCGCGGTCGACGATCGCGTCCGCGCCGGGCGGCACGCCCGAGCCGCTGAACGAGAAGCGCACGACGCACCAGCCGCGCGCGGCGGCGCGCCGCGCGAAGTCGGGGAAGAAGCCCCAGTCCATGTGCGCGCGGAAGCCGTGCAGCGCGAACAGCACCGGCGCGCCGGTCGCGCCGCGCGGCGCGGTGACGCGACCGTGCACGCGACGACCGCCGGCGCTGTCGACGACGAACGCGCGCTCCTCGACCGCCGCGCTAGAAGAGCTGTTGCTGTCCATCGGGTCGGGCGACCTGCTCCAGCCGCGGGAACGCGCGGATCCACTCCGCCGGCGCGGGGCGCGGTCCGCCGTTCAGCCTTGCGTCGAGCTCGATCGCGTTCGCGACGGCCTGGCCGCCGAAGTGGTTGTTCGTGATGACGTACGTCTCGTCGACGCCGGTCGCGATGCGCCGCGCCTTGGCGGCGAGCTCGTCGACCTCGGACTCCGCGTACAGGTAGTCGTAGCGGTCGTCGCGCCCCGCGCCCTTCCGGAACCACTGCGTCGCGTTGCGGCCGTGCAGGCGCAGGTAGCCGACCGGCCCGTTCGGCGGGAACCAGGCGGGCGGGTGGTTCCAGCTGTCGGGCAAGTCGATGTGCGCCAGCGAGTATCCGAGCCCGCCGACCATCGAGCGCGCGGGCGGCTCGAACCACGATCGGTGGCGCACCTCGAGCACCAGCGGATAGCCCTCGAACAGGGTCGCGAGGTGGCCGAGGCGTTGCACCTCGGTCGGCCCGTGCAGGAACTGGATCGGGAACTGCACGAGCAGCGCGCCCAGGCGGCGCGCGCGGCGGATCGGCTCGATGCCGCGGCGGAAGGCGTCGGCCTTCGCGTCCCAGTCACCGCCGTCCGCGCCGGGCCGCGGACCGTGCGTGAAGTCCTGCAGCAGCTTCACGGCGAAGCGGAAGTCGCGCTTGTCCGCGACCTCGCGCACCCAGCGCTCCGCGTGTTCGGCGCGCGGCATCGCGTAGAAGCTCGAGTTGACCTCGATGCACGGGAAGTAGCGCGCGAGGTACGGCAGCGGGTGGAACCCAGTGGGCTTCGTGCGCGGGTAGACCACGCCTTCCCAGTCGGGGTACGACCAGCCCGCCGTGCCGACGCGGATCACCAGTCGCGCTCCACGCCCAGGCGAGCGAAGCCTTCCGTCTCCGCCTCGATCATCGCGTCGCGCACCCGGTCCGTCGCCGCTTGCATGTCCTCGTCCGTCGCGTCACGCGCGACCCAGATCGGCTCGAGGTAGTAGAAGCGGACGCGCGCGAACGGCTTGGGGATCGTCATGCGGTCCCACGAGTTCACGCGCCACGCGCGGTCGCACACGCACCCCGACGGCACGATCGGGTGGCCGGTCGCGCGCGCCATCCACGCCAGGCCGGGGTTCATCGAGTGGCGCGGACCGCGCGGTCCGTCGGGCGTGATCACCAGGATGTGGCCCTGGCGCAAGTGACTCAGCATCTCGCGCAACGCGCGCGCGCCGCCGCGGCTCGACGACCCGCGGATGACCTGGTAACCGAAGCTGTAGAGCAGGCTCTCCGACAGGTCGCCGTCGCCCGAGGGCGACACCAGCACCTGCCAGTTCGAGTCCCGGTGGTCGGGCATCGACAGGATCATCCGACCGTGCCACAGCGCGATGAAGTGACCGCCCCCGCGCGACTCGGACTTCGCGCGCTCCATGTTCTCGTGGCCGTAGCACTCGGTGCGCCACGTCCACGCCAGCAGGCGCAGCATCGCCGGGGCGACCCAGCGCACGAGCGGCCGCGCGATCGCGCGGCGCACGCGACGCATGCGGCTGCGACGCGCCGCGCGGCGCGCCTCGGGACAGACCTCGGTGTGTTCGCTCAACGGACGCCTTGGTCGTCGTTCGCGTCGGCGTCGTCCTCGACGGGCCGCACGGGTTCGGCGGGCGCGGTGACGGGGCGCGTCGCCGGCGCGCGGGGCGCCACGAAGCCGACGCCGAGCGCGACGGCGGCGGCGACGACCTCGGGACCGAAGGACCCCTCGCTGAACCCGACGCGGCGCGCGCCGTCCTCGCCGAGGAAGGCGTGCGAGCGCGTCGCGCCCAGGTGGCGCGTCACGGCTTCGCGATCCGGCATCGACGCGACGTCGATCCCCAGCCCCAGCGCGAGGCCGCTCAGCTCGAGCAGGCCGCGCGCCATGTCGTAGACGTCACCGACCATGCCGCCCCAGTCGACGACCGACGCCATCACGGTCTTGCCGTCGTCGTACGCGCCCTCGGCGGCGAGCGGGTGCAGCGGCGCGCCGTCCTCCAGCTTCGCGAGGCGCTTCACCTCGCGCGTCACGCTGCGGCGGTCGGTCGACACGACCA
>JAUHYB010000008.1 GCA_030426745.1 bacterium | reverse complement strand
CGCATCGGCACGACGGGGCGCGGCATCGGCCCGTGCTACGCGGACAAGGCGGCGCGCACCGGCCTGCGCATCGGCGACCTGCTCGCGCCCGACCACTGCGCCGCGCGCCTGCGGGCCGCGCTGGCCGAGAAGAACGCGGTGATGGAGAAGGTGCACGGCGAGTCCGTGCTGGACTTCGACGAGCAGCTCTCGACCTACCTCGCGCTCGGCAAGCGCCTGGCGCCCTTCGTCGGCGACACCGGCGCCGAGGTGCGCCGCGCCTACGCCGAGGGCAAGCACGTGCTGTTCGAGGGCGCGCAGGGCATCCTGCTCGACATCGACCACGGCACCTACCCCTACGTGACCTCGTCGAACACGGGCACGAACGGGATCCCCGCCGGCGCCGGCTTCCCCGCGCGCCGCATCGAGCGCGCCATCGGCATCGCGAAGGCGTACTGCACGCGGGTCGGCGAAGGGCCGTTCCCGACCGAGCAACACGGCGCCGTCGGCGACCGCATCCGCGACGCGGGCAACGAGTACGGCGCGACCACCGGGCGCCCGCGGCGCTGCGGGTGGTTCGACGCGGTGGCGGCGCGCTTCGGCCTGGATCTGTGCGGCGCGGACGGCCTGGTCGTCACGAACCTCGACGTGCTGTCGGGCTTCGAGGAGATCTCGGTCGCGACGCGCTACCGCGTCGACGGCGAGGAGCGCACGGACTACCCGTCGGACCTCGTCGACCTCGGCGTCGTCGAGCCGGTGTTCGAGTCGCGCCCCGGCTGGACCGAGGACCTGACCGGCGTCCGCCGCTTCGAGGACCTGCCGGCGGCCGCGCGCGAATATGTGACGTGGCTCGAGGAACTCGTCGGCGTCCCGATCGTTCTGCTGTCGGTCGGCCCCGACCGCGAACAAGTGATCCCGCGCGGCCTCGACGTCGCGCGCTGAGCGAGACCCCGCCTTGACCGAGCGCCAGCCCAAGCCGATCCAGCGACCCGACCTCGGGGGGCCCTTCCCCGAGCACGTCGCGATCATCATGGACGGCAACGGGCGCTGGGCGCAGCGCCGGGCGCTGCGGCGCGTGCTGGGCCACAAGGAGGGGATCGCGTCGGTGCGCGAGATCACGACCTCCTGCGCCGAGATGGGCGTGAAGAGCCTGACGCTGTACGCCTTCAGCGTCGAGAACTGGAAGCGGCCGCGCGCGGAGATCCGCTTCCTGATGGGGCTGCTCGAGGAGTTCATGGTCGCCGAGCGCCCGACCCTGATGGACAACGACGTGCGGCTCGCGTGCATCGGTCGGCTGGACGACCTGCCCGAGGCGTCGTTGCGCGCGCTGCGCGAGACCGAGGAGCTGACCGCGTCGAACCGCGGCATGACGCTGCGCCTCGCGCTGAGCTACGGCAGCCGCTCGGAGATCGCCGACGGCGTGCGGCGCATCGCGGAAGACGCGCGCGCCGGCCGCCTCGACCCGGCGGACGTCGACGAGGAGACGCTGCGCGGTTACCTCTACGACCCGGACACGCCGGACCCCGACCTGCTGATCCGCACGGCGGGCGAGATGCGCATCTCGAACTTCCTCCTGTGGCAGATCTCCTACGCCGAGTTCTACGTCGCCGACGTGTGCTGGCCCGAGTTCCGCCGCCCGCAGCTGATGGAAGCGCTGCGCGCCTACGCCAGCCGCCAGCGCAAGTTCGGCGGGCTGATCCAGGACGCGCCGGACGAGGCGCCCGCCTCGAAGAAGGCGGAGCGGACGGCGTGACGGTTCGCCGGCTTGACCGCGTGACGGGACCGCGGCCCGGCGCTCCGCGCTGGCGAGCGCGCGTCTCGAAGCCGTAGACTCCTCCGCCCGCGACGTGACGTCGCGCCCCCGCGATGGATCCCGTCAAGGCCGCCAAGATCAAGAAGCGCACGCTCGTCGGCGGCGGGCTGTCGCTCGCGCTCGTCGGGCTGCTGTGGCTCGCGCACGTCGACACGCAACACGTGTTCGTGCCGGTCGTCGGGCTGGCGATGGCGCTCGGCGGCGCGTTCGAGCTCGCGCGCATGGACCGGCTGGGCGGCAAGGACCTGCGCGTGCCGCTGTTCGCCGCGCTGTTCGCGACCACCGTCGTCCACTTCGTGAACAACCTCGGCGACGCGTTCAGCAGCGGGCACGACCGCCTCGGCTACGAGGGGTGGTGGGGCTGCTGGCTCGCGGTGCTGGTGTTCACCGCGATCGTGCTGCCGGTGCGCCGGCTGCCGCGCGGACCGGGCGGCGTGGTGCGCTGGGCGGCGGCGATCGCGCTCGTCGTCGGGCTGTTCTCCGCGTTCATGGAGCTCGGGGAGACCGAGCGCGTGCGCGGCGCCGCCTACGCCGTCGCGGCCCTGTGCCTGGTCGTCGACGCCGCGCTCTCGCCCGCGCGCAAGCAGGGCGCCGCAGCGGTGCTGCGCGACGTCGCGGTGCCGCTCGGCCTCGCGCTGTGGGCGGTCCCCGCGCTGCCCGCGCTGGACTACGTCGACCGCTGGCTCGGCGTCGCGGGCCTCGGCGCGCTGCTCCTCTTGTCGAAGGTCGGCGACGTCTTCGGCTACTACGTCGGCAGCGCGATCGGCAAGTCGCACCCCTTCCCCAGGCTCTCGCCGGGCAAGACCACCGCCGGTTGCGTCGGCTCGCTGGTCGCCGGCTGCGCGTTCGGCGCGGCCTGCGTGTGGTGGGGGCTCTTGCCCGACGGCCGCCTCGGCGTCCTCGGCGGCGTGATCGCCGGCGGCGTCGTGAACGTCGCGAGCCAGGCGGGCGACCTGTTCGAGTCGAAGGTGAAGCGCACGGCCGAGGTGAAGGACTCCGGCGCGCTCTTCGGCCCCTCCGGCGGCTTCCTCGACCTGACGGACAGCCTGCTGTTCAGCGTCCCCGTGGCGCTCCTGACCTGGCCGCTGCTGTTCGCGGCCGACTGAGCCGCGGGAACACGGTGCCACGGGAATACGGTGCCAGGCACCTTCCTCCCGTACAGCGGCCCACGGATGGGAGCCGCCGCGGGTGGCTCCCATCCGTGGGTCGCTGTACGGGAGGAAGGTGCCTGGCACCGTATTCCCGTCCAAGCGCGCCCCCGGTCCGGGCGCCTGCCTTAGTCCTTGTCGCCACCCGACTTGCCCGTGCCGCGGTCTCGGGGCGTCGCCGCGTTGACAGCCCGCCGCGCGCTCCGGGTAGGATGACGCCCGAGCGCGACGCGTCGCGCCCTCGCACCACCACCACTTCCCCCCGACGGACCCGTGACGGCGTCCGACTCTCGCGCCCGGGCGGGCCACGCGCCCCGCTGGGAACGCCGACGGCCTTGAACGAAGTCATCATCCCGCTGCGCTCGCACGACGAGGCCGTCCTCGTCCTGGGGCCCTACGACCGCTACGCGAAGCTGCTGCGCCAGTCGCTGGACATCGAGCTCTTCACGCGCAACGGCAACCTGCGCATCAAGGGCCAGATGGACGACGTGCAGGTCGCGCGCTCGCGCATCGACCACCTGCTCGGCAAGGCCCGCAAGGGGCGCGAGCTGCAGGTGCGCGAGATCGAGGAGATCCTGCTGGGCAAGCCGCGGGAGGAGTCGAGCACGCCCGCGCCGATCCGCGACCGCAAGCCGGAGGACCGGGCCGAGGCCCCGCGCTTCCCGTCGGCGCGGCGCGGCGGCGCGCAAGGCCCGCAGGGTCGACCGGGGCGCGAGGTCTCGTTCAAGGCGCGGCCGGTGCAACCGCGCACCGAGAACCAGCGCATGTACCTCGAGCTGATCGAGCGCAAGGACCTCGTGTTCGGCCTCGGCGTCGCGGGTACCGGCAAGACCTACCTGGCGGTCGCCGCGGCCGTGCGCGCGCTGCGCGCCGGCGAGTGCCGCCGCCTGGTCATCACGCGCCCGGTCGTCGAGGCCGGCGAGCGCCTCGGCTTCCTGCCCGGCGACGTGCAGGCCAAGCTGAACCCGTACATGCGCCCGATCTACGACGCGCTGAACGAGATGATCGGCTTCGAGGACGTGACGCGCCTCGAGGAAGCCGGCGTGATCGAGGTCGCGCCGCTCGCGTTCATGCGCGGCCGCACGCTGTCGAACGCCTTCGTCATCCTGGACGAGGGCCAGAACACGACGGTGGGGCAGATGAAGATGTTCCTGACGCGCCTCGGCGAGGGCTCGCGCATGGTCGTCACCGGCGACCCGACGCAGAACGACCTGCCGAACCACGAGCGCAGCGGCCTCGTCGACGTCGTCGCGCGCCTGCGCAGCTACCAGGAGGTCGGCTTCGTCGAGTTCGAGGGCAAGGACATCGTGCGCCACCCCTTGGTCGAGAAGATCGTGCGCGCGTACGAGGCGCCCGCCGCGCCGCGCAAGCCGCGCCGTGAAGGGCGCGACGGCCGTGAGCTCCGCGAGGAGGAGGCCCGGTGAAGTCGCTCGCCCGCTGGCTCGGCGGGGAAGGCGGTCGCACGACGCTGCGGCGAGTCTCGCCGGAGAAGGCGAAGGCCGTCGCGCGCGAGCGGCGCCGCGAGACCGTGCCGCAGGCCGGCGAGAAGATCGCGATCGCGGTCGCCGCCGTCGCCGTGACGAGCGCCGTGATCGGCTCGGGCGCGGACCTCGGCCCGCGCGGCTGGTGCGGGCTCGTGGGCCTGGTCGGCGTCGCGACGGCGCTGTTCCAGCGCTACCTCGTCGACTTCCGGCGCGAGGTCCTGTGCTCGGTCACGCGCGTCGGCGCGCTGGCGGCGCTGATCGTGCTGCCGGTCGTGGCGACCCGCGCCTTCGACGTCTTCGTCGGCCTCGAGCAAGCGGCCTTCCTGCCGCTGTCGGCGATCGCGCTGGTCATCGCGCTGGTCTGGAACCGGCGCTTCAGCCTGGAGTGCACCGCCTTCATCGGCGCGCTGCTCGGGCTGTACTTCATGCTGCACACCGAGCGCAGCTTCGTGGACCTGTCCGGGCTCGCCGTCGCGCTCGCGGGCGCGACCGTCGCGGCGCTGTCGGCGGTGCACGTCAAGCGGCGCTCGACGCTGGTCAAGGTCGGCGTGGTGATCGGCCTGGCGCAGATGCTGGTGGCCGGCACCTTCCTGCTGATGGGGTCGTCCGACGCGCTGACACCCGCCGCCTTCGGGCGCCTGTTCGGCCTGGGCGTCGTCGGCTTCTCCAGCGGCCTGCTGGTGTCGGGCCTCTTGCCCGCGATCGAGGCGCTGTTCCAGGTCACGACCGCGATCAGCCTGCTGGAGCTCGGCAACACGCACGAGCAACCGCTCTTGCGCAAGCTGCTGCTCGAAGCGCCCGGCACCTTCCACCACTCGTACATCGTCGGCCTGCTGTCGGAAGCCGCGGCCGAGGCGGTGGGGGCGGACGCGCTGCTCGCGCGCGTCGGCGCGCTGTACCACGACGTCGGCAAGCTGAACAAGCCGGACTACTTCGCCGAGAACTCGCCCGAGGCGCGCGGCAAGCACAAGGAGCTGACGCCGGAGATGAGCATGCTCATCATCTCGGCGCACCCGCGCGACGGCGTCGAGCTCGGCCGCTACTACGGCCTGCCGCAAGCGCTGCTCGACTTCATGCCCGAGCACCACGGCACGCTCGTGATCGAGTACTTCTTCCACGCGGCGCGCAAGCTGCGCGGCGACGAGAACGTCAGCGAGGACTCGTTCCGCTACCCCGGCCCGCGCCCGCAGCGCATCGAGACGGCGATCGTGATGATCGCGGACGCCGTCGAGGCGATCAGCCGCCAGATGCCGGACCCGTCGCGCGCGCGGCTCGAGGAGATGGTGCACGAGGTCGCGTTCAAGCGGCTCATGCAGCGCCAGTTCGACGAGTGCGCGATGACGCTGAAGGACCTGGCGCTGATCGAGAAGGCGTTCCTGCGCGTGCTGCTGGCGATCTACCACCAGCGGCCGACCTTCCCGAAGGGCAAGCCGCACCCGCTCGACCTCTCGCAGCCCAGCGAGGACCGTCGCGCGGTCCAGGAGGAGCAGCGCGCCGCGGCGGCGCGGCCCTCCGCCGGAGCGCGCGCGTGAGCGTCCGCGTCCACCGCGACGCGGAGGCCCGCGAGCTCGACGACGCGGCGCTCGCGGCCGCCGTGGAGGCGGCGCTGGCGCACGGCGGCGTGACCGGCAAGCACGTCGCGCTCGTGCTCGTCGACGACCCGACCCTGGCCGAGCTGCACGACCGCTACCTCGGCGACCCGTCGGTGACGGACGTCATGGCGTTCGAGCTGGGCGGGGAGGGGACCGAGGACGACCCCTGGGGCGAGATCTACGTCAGCGTCGACCGCGCGCGCGCCGTCGCGGCGGACCGCGGCGTGCGTCCGGCGCGCGAGCTCGCCCTGTACTGCGTGCACGGGGCGTTGCACCTGGTCGGGCACGACGACCACGACGACGCGGACCGCGCGCGCATGCGCGAAGCGGAGCGCGAGGTCCTGCGCGCGCTCGGTTACGAGTCCGACGACGCGCCGCACGACGCGTAGGCTGTGCGCGTGCACGCGCGCGGGACGCGACGCGCGCGTCGACACGAAAAAGTCGGAAAAAAACCGCGCGGTTCCCACCGTCGATGCGCGCCGCGGAAACGCCCGAGAACGCGCACGAATCGCGGGTTCGCAGCGGTTCTCGCGTGACGCGCGCGAACGTTCGCGTGCGCCGGGGTCGTCCGCGGGCTTGCAACGTGTTGAACGGCGGCGTCTTTCGGGTATTCAGGACGTCGACGACGAGCGAACGCGTTCGTCGCCCCCCCTCACACCGTGTTCGAAGCCAACACTGACACCGGCACCGGCAACGGGACCGGCAACGACACCGCGAACCGCAACGGCGCGCACGGCGCTGCCGGCAGACGCGCGTCGGCGACGTCCCCCGAGTCGCGCGCGCGGCGCGCGGCGGAAGACGTCCACGCCCAGCACCTGTGGGCGACGTACCGGATCGATCCGTGCGACGAGACGCGCAACGCGCTCGTCGAGAACTACCTGGGCTTCGTGCGGGACATCGCGCGGCGCTTCGCGATGCGCCTGCCGCGGTCGGTCGACCGCGGGGACCTGGACATCGCGGCGAACGTCGGCCTGATGAACGCGGTCGCGGGCTTCGACCCCGAGCGCGGCGTGCGCTTCGAGTCGTACTGCGAGCTGCGCGTGAAGGGCGCCCTGCTCGACGAGCTGCGCGCGCAGGACTGGCTGCCGCGCCCGTGGCGCCAGAAGCTCGAGGCGCAGAAGCGCTGCGTCGAGCGCCTGCGCGGCGAGCTCGGCCGCGAACCCGCCGACGACGAGGTCGCCGGGGGCATGGACATGGACCTGGTGACCTACCAGCAGGTCTTCGGCGTCACGCTGCCCGGCACGCCCGCCGGCAACGTCGGCGTGGACGAGGACGGCGAGGACTCCGGCGTGCCGCTGGACGTCGTGCCGGACCGCAACACCGCCGCGCCGCACGAACGATTGACCCAGGAAGAGGTGCTGTCGCTGGTGACGCAGCGCCTGACGCCGCAGGAGTACCGCGTGCTCTACCTGCGCTACTGGGAAGGCTTGCCGATGCGCGAGATCGGCGAGCTGACCGGCCTGTCCGAGTCGCGCGTGTGCAAGATCCACGCGAAGCTGATCGAGCGCCTGCAGGATCGCTTCCGCGCGCACCTCGAGGACGCCTGAGGCGCGCCTCGTTCGCGCGTCCTCCCGTCGCGACGACCGTCGGGTGACACGCGCCCGCGGACGACGCGCCGCGGCGGGCGCCTCGCGGTGGACGACACCGCGCTGTGAACACCGCGCCGTGAACACCGCGCTGTGAACACCGCGCCGCGGTGAACCACACCGCGAAGCGGACGGCGCCCTGCGCGCGGACCTCAACGGAAGAGGGCGAGGGCACGGGGCGCGGCCCCATGCCCTCGCGAAGTCGAGTGTCCCTCGGAGAGAGCGGACGCCGTGGTTTCCCACTCAGGCGGACGAACCGCCCACCACGGGTCGCGATGGACGACGCCATCCGACACCCGACGGTGCACACGCGACGCTCGTCCCCACAAGCGTCGACGCAGCACGTCTCCTCCATCCACGGCGAGCCGTCCCAGTCCCCACGGAGACGACACGCCCGCTCCTCCTTCCGTGCACGACGGACTTCCCCGTTCCGTCGCACGGTCTCCACGCCGCATCACGAGCTAGGCCGGCGGGAGCTCCTTCCTTCCCTTCCAAGGACCGACGGACCACCGTCCCCACGGTGAGGCCCGTCGAACGCGGGTCGGGACGACCCGCGCCGCGGTGGGCGCGTTCGAAGGCAGCGCGCCCGCCGGGCGCCGACGAGGACCCGTGCGGGCCCCCTCGCCGGTGCAAGGGGCGAACGCCGTCGCGGCGACCGAGCAGGACGACACGGGCGGCGCGGGGCGATCTCGCCTCGTGCAACCACTCACCGTGTCCGTATCCGTTGGCTCGTTCCATGTCTCCGTGGTGGCGTTCGCTCGGAGACCGACGGCACCGTTCGCGGGGCGCGCGCACGACCGCTCCCGGCCGAGGCCGGGAGCGGAGCGCGGGATGGAGGCGCGAGAACGACTCCGACCCAGACACACACACCGAGAGCGGAGCACACGGCTCCGGGGTGCCCCTCGGATGACGTCCGGGTACGGAAGCGACGACGTTCGGTAGCTCGGCTGCCCGCGTGGGGCCCGTGGCTTTGCGCCCCGGCCTTGCGGCCGGTTTGCCCTTGTCGCGTCATCGTTAGGGCGGCGGAGAATACTGCCGAACGGGAGGCGGGCAAGTCAGGAGGTTGCTTTTTGTGCGGCGGCGGCCTTGGTGGGCCATAAGGCGTTGCTGCGAAGAGCTTTATGTCTCTGTCGTGGCGCCCGTTCCGGCGCCGAAAGTCGCCTCCCGCAGCCCCCGGATTCGGCGCTTTCGCTCAAGAAATCCGGCGCCTCCGGACGCGCTTCGCGCGCCGTCCCGCGAGAACGATCGACGCCCCCGCGCGGGAGCACCGTGCCGCAATCGATCGTCCCGCGGCGGCACTCGGCAGGCGGCGTCAACCGGCTGCCGCCCGCCGCCGCGGGACGATCGGTTGCGGCGCGGTGCTCCCGCGGCGCGGTGCTCTCGCGCTACCGCGACGCGCCCATGCGGAAGTCCGGCACCACGACGATCTCGTCGGCGGGCGTCTCGGGCTCCGGGGCGGTCACGGTGTCGAGCAGGTAGTGCAGCGCGCTGGGGAAGGCGCGCAGGAAGAGGTTCGCGTTGCCCGGCTCGTTCTCGAAGCTCGCGACGACGCGCCCCTTGTACGAGCGGATGTCCGCGACGGCCTCGTCCTTGAAGGCGCGGTCCGCCATGTCGAACGACGGCTTCAGGTGGATCGCGCAGCGCCCGCGCCAGAAGGGGAACCCGCGGTTCGTCAGCGCCTGGACCGTCCCCGTCTCCATCCCGCCGACGTGGCGTCCGGACAGGTAGTAGATCATCGCGCCGGCCTGGTGACAGTGGTTCACGTAGTCGACGGCGCCGGGCGCGGGCTCGTCCTCGAGCACGTAGTCGTTCGTGAAGAAGCGCTCGAACCAGAAGGCCTTCAGCGCCTCGAGCAGCGCCGCGTCGGTGACGCCGCGGCTCGCCAGGCACTCGTGCACGTTCCACCCCATGTCGTCCGCGCCCAGGCTCGCGACCACGTCGCCGAGCGCCGGGTGATCGCCGCCGTGGACCTCCGCGAACTCGCGCAGGATGCGCAGGTTGCGCGAGCCGGTCTCGAACAGCGTCGAGTCGAGGTCGAACAGCACGATCGGCAGCGCGCCCTCGGCCAGGGACTCCTCGATGCGGGGGAAGACGGCGCGGAGGGGATCGCGCGACGAGCGGGGATCGCTGGGGGGCTGGGACATGGCGGCCGGAGGATAGCCGGGGGCGGGCGTCCTTGCACGGATCCGAGCGGGGCGCGTAGCCTCTCGGGCCCCGCGGCGCCCACCACGCCGCGTTCCGGCTCCCCACGCGCTCCCCCGGCCGAGATCCCCACCATGCCCGATTGGCTCAGCGAGTTCCTGCCGATCCTGATCCTGCTCGTCGTCGTCACGCTGCTGATCAACCGGCTGCCGAAGGTCGACATCGGTCACAGCGACGCCTTCCGCCGGCGGCGCGTGCTGAACTGGCTGCCGCTCGGGCTCACGTACGCGTTCCTCTACATGGGGCGCTACAACCTGAAGATCAGCAAGTTCGCCTTCGAGGGGATGACGATCCCCGGCGAGACCGGCGCGCTGATGGGCAACGACGACTTCGGCTACATCTTCGGGGTCGGCACCGTCGTCTACGGCTTCTCGTTCGTGATCAACGGGCCGCTGACCGACCGCATCGGCGGCCGCAAGGCGATCCTGATCGGCGCCGCGGGCGCGGCGGTCGCGAACGTGCTGATGGGCATCGTCAGCATGTTCATCCTGGAGGGGTCGGGTGACCGCTTCGAGCTGCTGGCGCGCAACCTGACGCCGATCTTCAGCGTGCTGTACGCCGCGAACATGTACTTCCAGAGCTTCGGCGCCGTCGCGATCGTCAAGGTCAACGCGTCGTGGTTCCACGTCCGCGAGCGCGGCGTGTTCGGCGGGATCTTCGGCATCCTGATCTCGCTCGGCATCTACTTCGCATACGACTGGGGCTACAAGATCGTCAATGCCGGCCGACCCGAGGACGGCAGCGCGTACGACTATCCCGGCCTGACGTGGGTCTTCTTCACGCCCGCGATCCTGCTCGCGATCTTCTGGATCCTCGACGTCCTGTACGTGCGCGACACGCCCGGCGAAGCGGGTCAGCAGGACTTCGACACGGCGGACGCGTCGTCCGGCGACGACGGCCCGCGCCTGTCCGCCGGCAAGATCTTCGGGATGATGCTGCGCAACCCGATCATCATGACGATCGCGGCCATCGAGTTCTGCAGCGGCTTCCTGCGCCAGGCGATCATGCAGTGGTACCGCACGTTCGCGAAGCAGACGGACGGCGAGCTCGGCCTGGTCTCCGACTTCGTCTACGAGAACTGGGGCATGCTGCTCTGCGTCGCCGGCATCTCCGGCGGCGTCGTCGCGGGCATCATCTCCGACCGCGTCTTCCACAGCCGCCGCGGCCCGGTCGCGGCGCTCCTGTACGGCGTGATGCTGGTCGGCTCGGTGATCCTGTGCTTCGTCTACGACACGCCGGTCGTCGGCTGGCTCGTGGTCGTCATGTCGATGGCCGTCATCGGGGTGCACGGCATGCTGTCCGGCACGGCCAGCATGGACTTCGGCGGCCGCAAGAACGTCGGCACGGCGGTCGGCATCATCGACGGCTTCGTCTACCTCGGCACGGCGGTGATGTCGTTCACCTACGCCATGGTGCTGCCCAAGGAGCAGTTCGAGCCCGTCATCGATCCGGCGACCGGCCAACCGGTCGTCGACGCGATCACCGGCGAGACGAAGGAGGCCCTGGTCGGCCCCGTGACGGACCCGGACAACTGGATGAACTGGCCGCTGGCGATGGTGCCGATCAGCGCGGTGGGCCTGTTCTTCGCGTGGAAGATCTGGCACGCGCAGACCGACGCGATGAAGCAGCAGCGCGCGCAGGGCTGAGGGCGCTCCCATGCTCGCTCGCACCACCTCGCACGCCGGACGCCGCCGCGCACCGGCGGCGGCGCTCGCGTGGCTCGCGGTCGCGGCGGTCTCGGCCTCCGCGTCCGTGCAGGAGGCCGCGCCCGAGGCGCCGCCCGAGCGCCCGCGCCTGGTCGTGATGGTCTCGATCGACCAGATGATCCCCGAGCAGCTCGACCGGCTGGAGCCCTTCCTGACCGGCGGGCTCGGTCGCTTCGCGCGCGAGGGCCGCGTGCACCGCGAGGCGCGCCTGCGCTACTCGCGCACCGAGACCGGCCCCGGCCACGCCAGCTTCGGCACCGGCTGCAACCCGAGCCGCCACGGGGTCGTCGCGAACGACTTCCGCCACGACGAGGAAGGCTGGATCTACTGCGCGGCGGACCCCGACGCGCGCCCCGTGACGCGCTTCGGCCGCGAGCCCGACGCGCGCAGCTACCACGTCTCCGCGCGCAACCTGCTCGTCCCCGGCGCGGCGACCTGGTTCGAGCGCGCGTTCGAGGGGTCGCGCACCGTCTCGATCGCCGGCAAGGACCGGTCCGCGCTGCTGACGGCCGGCGCGGACGCGGACGTCGTGCTGTGGTGGGACAAGTACCGCTGCGGCTTCACCAGCAGCGACCGCTACGGGCCCGAGTTGCCGGCCTGGGCGCGCGCGTGGAACGACGGCTGGCGCGAGCGCGTCGACGGCGTCGTGTGGGAGCCGCTCGTGCCGCTCGCGGACCTCGCGCGCGTCGGCACGGCGCCGGACGATCGGCCGGGCGAGATCGCGTGTTCGTCGAACGGCACGACCTTCCCGCACCCGGCGCCCGCGCTGTCGAAGACGCCGAACCCGATCGAGGTGCGCGCGGCCGCGGGATTCGTCTACAAGTCGCCGCTCGGGGACGCGTTCGTCGTCGACCTCGCGCGCGTCGCCGTGCGCGAGGCGCAGCTCGGCGCCGACGAGGTGCCCGACCTCCTGTGCCTGTCGCTGTCCAGCTGCGACACCGTCGGTCACCTGACCGGGCCGTACAGCGCCGAGACGACGGACACGCTGCTGCGCGCGGACCGCGCGCTGGGCGCGCTGTTCGACGAGCTGGACGAGCGCGTCGGCGCGGGGCGCTGGATCGCCGTGCTGTCCGCGGACCACGGCGTGCTCGAGCTGCCCGAACACCGCCGCGCGAACGACGAACCGGGCGACCGCCTGGCCGAGGGCGCGATCGACGCCGCGCGCGACGAGCTGCGCGACGGGCTGGAGGAGCGCTTCGGCGACGACTTCCGCGCGTCGCTCGGCGGGGGAGGCCTGTACCTGTCCGCCGAGCGCCTGGCGGGGAACGACGCGACGCCCGCCGAGGTCCGCGCCTTCGCCCGCGACCTGGTCGTCGACCGGAACGACTGGCTGGCCGCCGGCTACACCCGCGAGGAGCTGCTCGCCGCCGACGCGCCGACCGACGACGGCTTCCTGCGCCTGGCGCGCGCCTCGACCCGCGCCGACCGCGGCCCGGACGTCGCGTTGCGCGTCGTGCCGTGGACGTTGATCGACCGCCGGTCCGGGACGACGCACGGCACGCCCTACGACTACGACCGCCGCGTGCCGCTGGTCTTCCTCGGCGCGCCGTTCGAGGCGGGGACGCGCTACGACCGCTCCGAGTCGATCGACGCGCTGCCGACGCTGTTGCGCGCGGTCGGCGCGGCGTTCGACGAGGACGCGTTCGACGGGCGCGCGCTCTGACGAACGCGGCCGGAACGTACGGAACGTACCGCGCCGTACGTTCCGTCTAGCGGCGGACGGCGCGGTGCACGGCCAGCACGCCGTCCAGCACGCTCGCGAAGTCGTCCAGGCGCACCATGTTCGGCCCGTCGCTCGGCGACGAGTCGGGGTCGGGGTGCACCTCGAAGAACAGGCCGTCGACGTCGCCCGTCGCGACGGCCGCGCGGGCCAGCGACGGGACGGCGGAGCGGTCGCCGCCGGTCGTCGCGCCGAGCCCGCCCGGTTGCTGCACCGAGTGCGTCGCGTCGAACACCACCGGGTGGCCGGTCGCGGCCATGTGGCGGAAGCCCGACATGTCGACGACGAGGCGGCCGTAGCCGAAGGACGAGCCGCGCTCGGTCAGGATGACGTCCGGGTTGCCCGAGTCCGTCACCTTCTTCGCCGCGTTCGCCATGTCCCAGGGCGCGAGGAACTGGCCCTTCTTCACGTTGACGGTCTTCCCGGTCTCCGCGGCCGCGACGAGCAGGTCGGTCTGGCGGCAGAGGAAGGCGGGGATCTGCAGCACGTCGACCGCCTCCGCGGCGCGCGCGCACTGGTCGGGCAGGTGCACGTCGGTCAGCACGGGCACCTCGAGGTCCTCGCGCACGCGCGCGAGCCAGCCGAGGCCCTCGTCCATGCCGGGCCCGCGCCCGCTGGCCAGGCTCGTGCGGTTCGCCTTGTCGAAGCTGGCCTTGAAGACCAGCGGCACGCCGCGCTCGCCGCAGATCTCCGCGAGGCGCGTGGAGATCTCGCGCGTCAGCTCCGGCGTCTCGAGGACGCACGGTCCGGCGATCAGGAACAACTCGCCGCCGCCGAAGGTGCGGCCGGCGACCTGTGCGGTGCGGGGGGCGCTCATGGGGCGGAGTGTAGCACCGCCCGCGCGCCGGGCGTCAGGGGACCACCAGGCGGACCCGCCGGCCCGTCATGCGGATCGTGACCGGCGTCTCGCCGCCGGGGTCGCCGTCGATCTGGTAGGGGGCGGGCGGGTCGGACGCGACCTCGATCGTCGCCGCGCGCCGCATCGCGCACGAGCCGCCGGGCAGGCGCCCGAAGAACGCGCGCAGCGCGTACCCCGCCAGCGCGGGGATCGACGCCTTCTCGAACAGGTAGACCTCGAGCTGGCCGTCGCCCAGCACGCGCTCCGCGCCGAGGCGGAACAGGCCGCCGTAGTGCACGAGGTTGCTGGCCAGCACGAAGCCGTAGCGCCCGGGCAGCGCCTCGCCGTCGAGCGTCACCGCGAGGTGCCGGCGGCGCGGCGCGCGGAACAGGGCGCGCACGCTCGCCAGGTAGTGCGAGAAGCGGATCGGGCCGCGGCGGTGGTCGGCGACGTACTTCACCATCTCCGCGTCCGGGCCGACGCCGACGCAGAGGAACGACAGCGCGCCGTTCACGTCCGCCACGTCGAGCGCCGTCGTGTTGCCGCGCGCGACCAGCGCGAGCAACCCCGCCGCGTCGCGGGGCAGCGCGAGGTCGCGCCCCAGGACGTTCGCCGTGCCGAACGGCAGGACCGCGACGCGCGGGTCGTGCGCCGAGCGGCCGAGCCCCTCGAGCACCTCGCGCAGCGTGCCGTCGCCGCCGACCGAGACGACCAGCGCGGTCGCCGCGTCGACGTGCCGGGCCGCGCTCACCGCGTCGCCCGCCGCGCGCGTCAGCACGAGCTCCGCCTCGTACCCCGCCGCCGCGAGCCCCTCCACGAGCGCGCGGGCCTCCGGCTCCGCCTTCCCGCGCCCCGCGATCGGGTTCGCGACGACGAGCGCGCGGCGGGGGACGGGCGGCGGAGGCGTGGACATGTCGGGAACGTACCGAGCCGGGCTCGTTTTTTCACCGCGCCGTCGCGCGGGCCGCGGCGACGGCAGCCGCCCGGCCCGCGCGACGGCGCGGTGAAAAAACGAGCCCGGCTCGGTACTTTCCCGACATGTCCGACGTTCCCGTGCTCGTGACCGGCGCGACCGGCTTCCTCGGGGCGCACGTCGCGCGGGCGCTCGCAGAGGTCGCGACCGTGGTCGGCGCGGCGCGGCGGCCGGGCGTGTCGCTCGACGGGGTCGCGGACGTCGACGTGTGCGCGGTCGACCTGGCCGAGCGCGGGGCGGCGACGCAGCTCGTGCGGGCGACGGCGCCGCGGGCGGTCGTGCACTGCGCGGCGCTCGCGAACGCCGGCGCGTGCGAGCGCGACCCCGCGCTCGCGCGGCGCGTGAACACGGCCGCGACCGTCGAGCTCGCGGCGGCGTGCGTCGCGATCGGCGCGCGCCTGGTGTTCGTGTCGACCGACCTGGTGTTCGGCGCGACGCCGCCGCCGCCCGGGGGCTTCGACGAGGCGCACGCGACCGGGCCCGTGTCCGTCTACGGCGCGTCGAAGCGCGACGCGGAGGAGCGCGCGCTGGCCGTCGACCCCGGCGCGGTCGTCGCGCGGCTGCCGCTGCTCTACGGCGACTCCTTCGGGCGCGGCCTGGGCGCGACCGACGCCCTGCACGCGGCGCTGGCGCGCGGCGAGACGCCGACCCTGTTCGACGACGAGTTCCGCACGCCGCTCGACGTCGCCGACGCAGCGCGGGCGCTGGCGGAGCTCGCGACGACCGCGGACCCGCCGCGCGGCGTCCTGCACCTGGCCGGCCCCGACCGCCTGTCGCGCTGGGACCTCGGGATGCTCGCGCTGGCCGCGCGCGGCCTCGCGCCCGACGACGCGCGGTCCCGGGTGCGCCGCGCCCCGCGCGCCGCGCCGGACCTGTCGCCGCCGCGCCCGGCGGACTGCTCCCTCGACGCGACCCGCGCCCGCGCCTCCCTACGCGCTGCGCTGCGCTCGCCGCGCGAGGTCCTGCGCCCGGCTTGACGCCTCCCGGCGGGCGCGTTGAAGTGGTCGCCCCGAATCCCCGGGGACCCCCCGCGCGACGCCGCCGAATGCCCATGGAACTCCCGACCCGCTACACGCCCGCCGACCACGAACAGCCGCTCTACCAGGCGTGGGAGGAGGCCGGCTGCTTCCGCCCGACGGCCGACCCCACCGGTCAGGACCGGCGCTTCACGGTGATGATCCCGCCGCCGAACGTCACCGGCGCGCTGCACATGGGGCACGCGCTGAACGGGACGGTGCAGGACATCGTGATCCGCCACCGGCGCATGCAGGGCTACGAGACGCTGTGGGTGCCCGGCACGGACCACGCCGGCATCGCGACGCAGGCCGTCGTCGAGAAGAAGCTCTACCAGGAGGAGAACACGACGCGCGAGGAACTCGGTCGCGACGCGTTCCTGGCGAAGGTCTGGGAGTGGAAGGAGGAGTACGGGTCGCGGATCCTCGAGCAGTTCCGCCGCCTGGGCGCCTCCTGCGACTGGACGCGCACGCGCTTCACGATGGAGGACCACATGTCGCGCGCCGTGCGCGAGTCCTTCGTGCGGTTGTGGGCGAAGGGGCTCGTGTACCGCGGCATGCGGCTGGTCAACTGGGACTGCAAGCTGCAGACCGCGATCAGCGACGACGAGATCGAGTACGCGACGCGCAAGGGCAAGCTCTGGTACATCAAGTACCCGCTGGAGGCGAAGCCCGGCGAGTTCCTGACCGTCGCGACGACGCGCCCCGAGACGATGCTGGGCGACACCGGCGTCGCCGTGCACCCCGAGGACCCGCGCTACGGCGCGCTGGTCGGCACGAACTGCGTCCTGCCGTTCCAGGACCGCCCGATCCCGATCGTGGCCGACGAGACGGTCGACCCGGAGTTCGGCACGGGCGCGGTGAAGATCACGCCGGGGCACGACCCCGCCGACTACGAGCGCGGCGCGCGGCACAAGTTGCCGACGCTGAGCATCCTCGAGAAGGACGGCAAGCTGAACGAGCTGGGCGCGCCGTTCGCGGGGCTGTCGATCGAGGAGGCGCGCAAGCGCGTCGTGCAGGGCCTGGAGGAGCGCGAGCTCTTGGAGAAGGTCGAGGACATCACGCACAACGTGTCGCTGTCCGACCGCTCGAAGACGCCCGTCGAGCCGATCATCAGCGAGCAGTGGTTCGTCAAGATGGAGCCGCTGGCGAAGCCCGCGATCGCCGCCGTGAAGTCGGGCCGGCTGAAGTTCCGCCCCGAGCGCTGGACGAAGGTCTACCTGAACTGGCTGGAGAACGTGCACGACTGGTGCATCTCGCGCCAGCTGTGGTGGGGGCACCGCATCCCGGTCTGGTACGACGAGGACGGCACGCCCGTCGCGTCGATCGACGACCTCGAGATCGGCGCGCCGCACCCCGAGACCGGCAAGCCGATCACGCACCAGGACGAGGACGTGCTCGACACCTGGGCGTCGTCGTGGCTGTGGCCGTTTGCGACGCTCGGCTGGCCGGACCAGACGGCGGACGTCGCGCGCTTCTACCCGACGCAGTTCCTGTCGACGGCCAGCGAGATCATCTACCTGTGGGTCGCCCGCATGGTGATGGCCGGCTACGAGTTCATGGACGAGCTGCCGGAGGACGACCGGTGCCCGTTCGAGACGGTGAACATCCACGCGACGGTGCTCGACGCGAAGGGCCGCCGCATGTCGAAGTCGGCCGGCAACGGCATCGACCCGATCGACATGATCGAGCAGTACGGCGCCGACGCCGTGCGGTACTCGCTGATCCTGCTGACCAAGGAGGGGCAGGACACGAAGCTGGCGCCCGACAAGTTCGAGCAGGGCTGGCGCTTCGGCAACAAGGTCTGGAACGCGGCGCGCTTCGTGTTGATGAACCTCGGCGGCGACCGCACGACCGGCAACTCGGCCGACGCGGCGCGGCTGGAGGACCGCTGGATCCTGTCGCGCCTGGCGCAGACGATCGAGTCGGTCACCGCGGACCTGGAGGCGTACAGCTTCAACGACGCCGCGATGACGCTGTACCGCTTCGTCTGGAACGACTTCTGCGACTGGTACCTCGAGCTGGCCAAGCCGCGCTTCACCAACGCGGACGACGAGACCGGCGCCGCGGCGCGCGGCATCCTCGCGCGCGTGCTGGGCGACGTGCTCGCGATGCTGCACCCGTTCACACCGTACATGACCGAGGTCCTGTGGAAGGCGCTCGGCGAGGCGCTGGGGCAGAAGCGCGGATACTTGATGACGAGCACCTGGCCGAAGGGCGAGGGCCTCGACGTCGACGAGGGCGCGCTGTCCGAGATGGAGCTCGTGCAGGAAGCGATCCAGGCCGTCCGTCGCACGCGCGTGTTGACCGGCGTCAGCGAGCGCAAGCCGCTCGCCGCGCTGTTCGTCGCGCCGCGCGACCACGAGCGCGCCGCACTGGAACAGCACGCCGCGTCGGTGCGCTCGCTCGCGCTGCTCGAGGGCTACGAGGTCGCGGCGACGGGCGAGCGCCCCGCCGGCTCCGCCGCGGCCGTCGCCGGCGGCGTGCAGATCTTCGTGCAACTCGGCGAGGACGTCGACTTCGAGGCCTTGAAGGCGCAGCTCGCCAAGAAGGCCGAGAAGCTCGAGCAGGGCATCGCCCAGTGCGACAAGAAGCTCGGCAACGAGCGCTTCGTGCAGAACGCCGACCCCGAGGTCGTCGAGTCCGAGCGCGAGCGCCGCGCCGAGCTGGACGTCGAGCTGACGATGCTGCGCGAGAACCTCGCGGGGCTGTAGGCGCCCGCGCGCCCGGCTGACGCGCCGACGGGCGCGGGGACGGGCGCGGGGGCGTCGCGGGCCGGTCCTCCCGGTGCCCGGCCCCCGCGGGTCCCGTGTAGGATCGACGGGGTACGCGGACCCCGCGCTCCTCGAGCGCGACTCCCGTCCGCGACGGCCACCACGGGAGGACCGATGGACTCGCTCGCCCGACCGGGCGCCGCTCCGGCGCTCTGCTTCCTCTCTGCGTTCCTCGCCGCGCCCGCGCTCGCGACCGACTGGGTCGTCGACGACGACGGCGGGCCGGGCGTCGACTTCACCACGCTCGAGGACGCCGTCGCGGCGGCGGGCGCGGGCGACGTGATCCTGTTGCGCGAGGGCGACTACACGCCGCCGGGCTTCTTCCTGGAGCTCTCCGCCGGCGTCACCTTGCGCGCGGACCCGCCGGGCGCGGACGTGGACGTCGACGTGCAGCTCGTCGTGCGCGACCTTCCGCCCGGGGCCGTCGCGCGCGTCCGCGGCTTCGAGCTGTCGGCGCTGAGCGCGCAGGATTGCGCGGGCACGGTGCGCGTCGACGACATGCGCCTGGGATGGCTGGAGGCGCGCGGGTCGGCGAACGTGCGCGTCGCGGACACGCAGGTCCTGGGGTGGCTCGCCTGCCCGTTCAGCTACCCGTGCGTCGAGAGCGCGGCGGTCGTCCGGGACTCCTACGTCGAGTTCGTCCGCTGCCGGCTCGAGGGCGACTCCGACTTCGAGGGCAACCACGGGTACGACGGCAGCCACGGCTTGCACGTGGAGCCGGGCGGCGTCGCGCGCTTCGCGGACTCGGTCGCGATCGCGGGCTTCGGCGGCGACAGCGGGTGCTTCTTCCCGCAAGCGGCGGGCGACGGCGGGGACGGCATCCTCGTCGAGGCCGGCGGTCGAGCGTTGATCGAAGGCTCGCTCGGACCCGTCCCGGCGCTGGGGAACATCGCCGGCTTCGGGTGTTCCGCCATGTACGACGGCCAGAACGGCGTGGACCTGCGCGTGCACGGCTTCGCGCAGCTCTTCGACGTGACGCTCGCGGACTTCGCGTCGGTCGACGTCGCCGCGGGCGCGGTGGTGGAGGAAGAGGTCGCCGTCGCGCGCCTGACCGGCGTCGTCGGCGCGGCCGCGCTGGACCTGGACGTTCGCGGACCGGCGGGCGCGCCGGTGACGCTGATCTACGGGCGACGCCACGCCTTCGAGCTGTTGCCCGCGGTCGACGAGCCCCTGTTGCTCGATCCCGTGCGACTCGACGCGGTCGGGGCGCTGGACGGGGCGGGGACGCTGCACCACGTCGTGCCGCTGCCGGCCGGCGTCGCGCCGGGGACGCGGTTCGTCGCGCAGGCGATGGTCGTGGACGCCGGGGGTCGGCGGCTGTCGAACGCGCTGCTCCTGCAGGTGCCCTGACGGGGGTCGCGCCCGCCGGGGTCGGTGCGCCAACGGGTCTACTCCGTTCGGCGTATGGCGCGCGCCCGTGCTCGCGACGGACGATCACGGGGTACGAGCGGCCTCCGCCGCGGGGCCGCGGGATCGAACGCAACCACGGAGCGCGCCGTCGCGCGCGCCCGCGCCGACCTGGAGGTCCGACATGTTCCGCACTCGCACGACCCGCTGGTCCCTCGCCGCGCTGGCCCTCTCGACGGCGGCCGCGCTCGCGGTCTCGCAGGAGGACGGTGACGCGCTGCAGGGCGCGCTGGACGAGCGCGCCGAGGACGCCTGGTCCGCGGTGGACGACGGCGTCGCCGCGCTGGCCGTGGCCGTCGGCGGTGAGTCCGTCTACGAGAGCGCGGCCGGCGAGCGCGTCACCGCCGACACCGCGATCGACGCGGCGCCGATGGCGCACGCGTTCCTGACGGCGCTCGTGATGAGCGCCGTGCAGAGCGAGCGCGTCGCGCTCGACGACGACCTCGGCCGGCTCCTTCCGGACCTGGTCGGCGAGGACTCGCGCGTCCACGTCGCGCACCTCTTGAATCACACCTCGGGCTTCGTCGACTGCCACGGTCGCGACCCGCTGGCCGGGAAGCAGGGTGAGTCGATCTGGGGCGGGTTGCGCGACGTCGTGCGCGAGCCGCTCGAGACGAAGCCCGGCGAGTGCGTGGCGCCGACGACCACGAACACGCTGCTGCTCGCCGCGCTCGTCGAGCGGCTCGAGGAGCGCCCCGCGCGCGAGGTGATCGAGGCCGACCTGTTCGGCGCGTTCGGGATGGAGGACAGCTCGTGCGACCCGCCGGAGGGCGCCGTGCGTCCGCGCGAGGCGGCGAGCGGCGACGAGGACGATGCGCCCGCCGGACCCGCCGCGGACTTCGACCCGGCGTGGCTGCGCTCGTCCGCCGCGGACCTCCTGCGGTATCAGCGGGGGCTGCTGGACCACGAGCTGTTCGGCACCGAGCTGTGGCGGGAGATGACGACGCCGACGCGGCTGCGCGACGGCAGCCGGTCCGCGGTCGGCTTCGGCGTGCGCCGGATCTCGGTCGGCGGCGAGGTCGGCGTGCGCGCCGGCGGCGCGAGCGACGACGGCGCGGCGTGGGTCGCGTACTTCCCCGAGCACGACCTGACGGTCGCGGCGCTCGGCGCCGGCGAGGTCGGGGACCTGGAGGACCTGGTCGACGAGGCCGCGCTGGTCGTGATGGCGCCGCCCGCGCCGCCGATCCTCGACATGCCGCTCTCCGAGGACGCGCAGAAGCCCTACGTCGGCACGTACCAGATCGGCTGCAACCAGCTGTGGGTGCGCGGCGTCGGCGAGCGCCTGAGCCTGGAGGACGCCGAGCGCGGCGAGCAGGTGCTGCTGTACCAGGGCGAGCACCGCTTCGTGCTGCGCGACGAGCCGGGCGTGCGCCTCGAGTTCCGCCTCGACGGCGACCGCGCGGACTCCTTCGTGCTGGACGACCACGGCGTGGAGGCGGTGGCGCGGCGCTTCGAGTAGCGCGGAAAGGAGGCTGCTCCGACGGCCGAGGAATCACCGCCGGCCCGGGACCCGCTCCGGCCCGGCGGTGATTCCCTATCATGCCCTGCGGACCCGGCGGGGATTCACGCTCTGCAGTCCTGCCCGGGTCATCCGAATTCCACCCGCCCGGAGGAGGCTCTCCATGCTGCGATTCCCGCGCGCACGCTTCTCGCTCACCGTCGCCGCCTGCCTCGGCTCGCTCTCCGTCACGCACGCCGACTACATCGTCGTCGACGACGACGGAGGACCGGGCGTGGACCACACGACGCTCCTCGCCGCGGTGCAGGCCGCGTCGGACGGCGACCGCATCCTGGTGATGGACGGGGACTACGACGAACAGGTCACGGTCTCGGCCGGCGTCGCGATCATCGGCATCGGGTCCCCGATGCCGCATGTCGACTCGATCGAGTGGGTCGGCTTGCCCGCCTTCAAGCAGGCGAGTCTCTCGAACGTCGCGGTCGACTGGGTCCGTGTCGAGCAGTGCGCGGGGACCGTGTCGATCCTCGACTGCGGAGATGGAGAGCTCGGGACACCGGGTGCTCGCCCGCTCCTCTCGGTCGACGTGATCGGGAGCCGGGACGTGCGCCTGCGCGGTTGCTCGGTCCTGGGGATGTCCGACGAACCGTCCCCGAGCTACGACTCCGTGTACGTCGAGGATTCCTTCGTGGAGCTGACCGCTTGTCGCGTGCGTTCTTGGGGAAACAGCGACGGCGTCGGCGACGGCGTCGGCGTACGCGGCGACTCCCTCCTCGGCCTCCACCGGAGCTCCGTGCGGGGGGACGTCGGCTACGGCGGCTTCTCCACCTGGGCTTCGACGGCCGTCAGAGTGTCGGATCCGGAGTCGACGGCGATGATCACCGGCCGACCCGAAGACCTCCTGGAAGGGATCGACGCGCACTGGAGCGGCTCGTGGTTCGGCGGCTCGTACCTCTCCTCGAGCGCCATCTCGAACAGCGGAACGACGCGCGTCTCGGGCGTGACCGTCGTGGGCGGCGCCGCGCACGACGGCCTGCCGGCTTCTCCGCCGATCCAGACCTGGGACTCGGGCGTCTTGATCGAGCCCGTGCCGAGCGATGCGTCGCTCGGCATCGAGTTCGACACGACCTACGACGCGAGCGGCGCGACCTCCGTCGTCGGCACGATGACGCTGCGCGTCAACGGCCCGGTCGGCGAGCCGGTCGAGCTGCTCATCGGTCGTCGCCCGAGCGTCACCGAGGTCCTGCCGGACGGCTATCCGCGGTTGACCCAACCGCACCGCACGGTCCTCCTCGGGGTCGTCCCGCCGAGCGGCGAGCTGGTCCACTCGGTGACCCTGCCGTCGAACGTGCGCATCGGTGACCGCTTCGTCCTGCAGGCCGCGGTCGGGTCGGGTGTGGCGGCGCGCTACACCAACTCGGCGCCGGTCGTGCTGCGCTGAGGCGCGCAGGGCCCGCGAACGGGCGGAGGGCGGCGCCCGCGCGGGTGCCGCCCTCCTGCGTGCCGCTCGCCGGTGCGCCGGGCGCTACATGCGCCAGTCGCCGTCGAGGACGCGCAGAAGCCCTGCGTCGGCACGTACCCGATCGGCTGCGACCAGCTGTGAGTGCGCGGCGTCGGCGAGCGCCTGAGCCTGGAGGACGCCGAGCGCGGCGAGCAGGTGCTGCTGTACCAGGGCGAGAGTCGTTCCGTTGGCGTCGCGATCGCGCGTGCCCACGTGCGAGAGCTTCCCATTGGCTCGTACCCGAACGATCTCCGCCGAGGAGAGGGGCCTTCGTGCCCCTCGGAGCCGCACGGTTGCGAGCAGCGAGCGTATACGACTCGTCGCGCAGATCGATCACGGCGTCGATTCGGTCGCGCGGCGCTTCGACGAGCGCGGCGACGGCCAGGTCGACCCGGCAGGGATGGCGGGAACTCCTCGCGGATCCGGGGACCCGCCAGGGAACGACGGGAACTGGATAGGCTAGGTCCGCTGGCGTTGCTCACCGGTCCCGCTCTCCTCGGTCCCGAACCGTATTCCTCCCGACCTCGTCCAGAACAGGAGCTCTCCGCATGTCGCGATTCCCGCGCCTCTCGTTCTCGTTCCTCGCCCTCGCCCTCGGCGCTTCCTTCGCGAGCGCGGACTACATCGTCGTGGCTGGCCAAGGGGGACCCGGAGTCGATTACACGACCGTGGCGGCAGCGGTGGAGGCTGCATCGCATGGCGACCGCATTCTCGTGCACCCGGGCACCTACTTGGACCCGATCTCCACTTCGAAGGGGGTCGCGATCATCGGGCTCGGACTCGACGCTCAGGTGGGTCGCCCGCGACTCGGCCCGGTGGAATGGACGGGCCTCGGCCCGTTCCATCAGGCCAGCCTCTCCTCCGTCGATCTCACCAGCGTGGAACTCACGCAGTGCGCGGGCACCGTGTCACTCCTCGACCTTCACATGGATGACGGCGGACCATTCCGATCGGTCGTGGTTGAGGACTGCTCGGACGTGCGTGTCCGCGACCTCTACTTGACGGGTAGATCCGACGATGCGTCCGTGGGCCAATCGTACCTCGAGAACAACGACGCGGCCTTCCACTCACGCAACTCCACCGTCGAGATCGTCAGCTCCTACATCAGGGGCCCGCGGAAGGCGGACAGCTTCGGCCGCGCCGCAGGAGTGCGCTCGCTCGAAGGGTCGTTCGTGAGTGTCCATCGCACCGACGTCAAGAGCGGCTCTCCTTATTCCGACCCCTTCTTCAGCGTGACCGGTCCGGCGATCGCCGTGGACGACGATGAGAGCGCCGCCTGGATCACGGGTGGGCTCGACGGAACGTTCACGATCACCGGCATCGACGCCTACGGGCCCATTTGGGGCGGCGGTGCGAACGAAGCCCATCCCGGCATCCACAACGAGGGCACGGTGCGCGTCTCGGGCGTCACGGTCGTCGGTGGAAGCGGAACCGGCGTTTGGGACCCCGCTCCCCCGATCGAGAACAACGGCACGCTGATCGAGCCCTTGCCCCTCGACCCGTCCTTCGGTGTCGAGTTCGACACGACCTTCGACCTCACCGGCAACACATCGGTCACCGGAACGATGACCTTGCGCGTCAGTGGTCCGGTCGGCGAACCGGTGGAACTGCTCATCGGTCGGCGGCCGAGTCTCGCGTTCCTGACGCCCGACGGCTACCCGCGTTCGACGCAGCCGCACCGCACGATCGCACTCGGCGTCATCCCGCCCAGCGGTGAGCTGGTGCACCCGATCACCCTGCCGCCGAACGTGGCGGTCGGCGATCGTTTCGTGTTGCAGGCACTCGTCGGCTTCGGGGCGACAGCGCGCTACACCAACTCGGCGCCGGTCGTCCTGCGCTGAGGAGCGGGAGAGCCCGCGAATGGAGGGAGGGCGGCGCCCGCGCGGGTGCCGCCCTCCTGCGTGTCGGTCGCCGGTGCGCCGGGCGCTACATGCGCCAGTCGCCGTCGAGGACGCCGTCCTCGAAGCGCAGCGGCAGGTGCAGGCGGAAGCCCTTGCGCGAGTTGTGGCCCGGGATGAACAGGCGCACCTCGAGCCACTCCTGCTGGATGATCGTCGGGTCGTCCTTCTTGTTCTCGGCGGGGATGACGAGCTCCTTCATGACCTTCGCGAGCGAGCTCTTCGACGGGTTGCCCCAGTCGACGACCTCGATCGGCATGCAGGCGACGGGCGTGCCGGTCATGTCGAAGAAGACGACGTTGTCGACCTTGGGGTCGAGGCCGATCAGCTCCTGGAGCAGCTCGGGGGAGTCGTTCTCCTCCTGCGCCTCCTCCTCGGCCGTCTCGTCCTCCTCCTCGGCCTGGCGGGCGGAGCGCTTCTTCTTCGTCTTGCCCTCGCCGCGGAACGACAGCAGGTAGGTGCCGGCCGGCAGCGCGGGCTCGGCCAGCGCCTGGTTCGTCGAGAGGAAGCCGAGCGGCGCGAGCATCTCGGTCAGCGAGAACTTGCGGACCTCCGCGGCCGAGTTCGCGACGACGTACTCGGTCGGCGTCACGATGACGTACTCGTAGTCCTTGATCAGCGCGTAGCCGGGCGCCGTCGCCTTGCCCGGCTCGGTGATCCAGCGGTCCATCGCGACCGTCTCTTCCGGCAGGTACTGGAAGGTGCCGATCTTCTCGTCGTCGGACACCGGGCGGATCGAGCGCGGGATCTCGCCCATCAGCGTGCGCGACATGTCGAGGCCGGGCAGGGGCGTCGAGGCGCAGCGGAAGCCGAGGCTGTTCGTGATCTGCGTGCGGTCGAAGCCGGCGCGCGTGGTGCAGCGCGCGACGAAGCGCGAGTTCTGGATCGAGCCGCCGACCAGCACGCGGAAGTCGCGGTTGAAGTTCGGCGGGTTGTCGAGCGTGTTCGTCTCGCGGCCCTTGCCGACCTTCATCGGCTTGTACTCGAACTTCGGGTACTGGTCGAAGGGCGACGACGTCCACTCCCAGACGTTCCCGGCCAGGTCGAGCGCGCCGTCCTCGCTGGCGCCGTCGGGGAAGGACCCGACGGGGAAGACGTCCTTGATGCGCTCGATCTCGTTCGTGGCGGCGTACTTGCCGTCCTCCCACTTCTCGCCCCAGGGGTAGGGGTTCGTCGAGTTCCCGCGGCAGGCGCGCTGGTACTCCTCCTCGGTCATCAGGCGCATGCCGGCCCAGCGCGCGTAGTTCCGCGCGTCCTGGTAGTCGATGTGCGTGACGGGGCGCGGGCGCAAGTCGTCCTTCAACGTCCAGTCGACGTTCTCCCAGTTCTTCCGCCACCACTCCTTGGGGTCGAAGATCTTGTCGGGCGGCGGCTCCTCGCCGGCCTCGCGCGCGTCGCGCTTCGCCTTGCCCTGCTCGCGCAGGAAGGTGTCGCGCGCCTGGTTCTCCTGCTCCTCGGCCCAGTGGCGCGGCGGGCGCGCGCCGGTGGACTTCACGAAGGCCTCGAACTGCTCGTTCGTGACCTCGGTCGCCATGATGAAGAAGTCCTCGACCTGGACCGTGTGCTCGGGCGTCTCGGAGATGAACGACGAGTAGTTGCCCTGCAGCGTCGGGTGGTCCTCGAGGAGCTTCTTCAGGTCCTTGAAGTCGGTGCCGACCTTCGTGCGGCCGCCCTTCACGAACACCATGCTGGGCGGGGGTTCCGGGTCCGCGGCGGGACCGAAGGGAGCGGGGGCGGAGGTCAGGGCGGCGAAGAGGCCGCCGGCGGCGGCCAGCGCGAGGGCGGGTTGGAGCAAGGCGGAGACCTTCTCTTGGCGTTGCGAAGCGGGGCGGGCGCGGACGACGCGAGCGCGCTGGGGGGGCGCGCTCGAGCGGGGGAGCGCCGTCCTGCCTGGACGACGGATCCGGCCCGGTTTCGGGGGCCGTCCTACCCGTGGGGGCGCACGATGTTACGCACGGGCCGGCGGGTGGCAAGGGCGTCGCGCTCCGGCGGGCCGGGGGCGCCCGGCGAGCGCCACCTCGAGCGCCACGGTAGGGCGCGACCGGGGCCGCCCCGGCGTCACTCCGGAGGTGCCGCGGTGCGTCGTGCCGCCGTGGCGCCGAGCCGCCATGCCTCCACGCGGCCGTGCCGCCGAGCCTCCACGCGGCCGTGCCGCCGTGGGAGGCGCGAGGCGCGGGGCGCGGGCGAGCGGGCGCCCTACTCGGGCGAGAGGCCGGCGGCCTCCAGGTCCTTCTGCGGCTGCGCCATCCACTCCTCGCCGTGCACCTCGAGCATGCCGACGAAGGCGTCCAGCACGTCCGGGTCGAAGGCGCGGCCGCGCTGGGCCCGGAAGAAGTCGAGCGTCTTGTCGAGCTCCCAGACGTCCTTGTAGGAGCGCTTGGTCGACAGGCTGTCGAAGACCTCGACCACGCCCAGGATGCGGCCGGGCAGGCTGATGTCCGCGCCCTTGCGGCGGTGGGGGTAGCCGGTGCCGTCCCACTTCTCGTGGTGCTCGGCGACGTAGTGGCAGACCTCGACGAGGTGCGGGTGCGTGCCCAGCTTCTCCGCGCCGAGCGCCGGGTGCTTCTGCACCTCGCGGTACTCGTCGGCGGTCAGCGGGCCCTTCTTCGTCAGGAAGGTCAGGTCGTCCAGGTAGATCTTGCCGTAGTCGTGCGCGATCGCGCCCAGCTCCAGGCGCTCCAGCACCGACTTCTCCAGGTCGAAGTGCTCGCCCAGGATGCGGCAGTAGTTGCGCGTGCGCTCGCCGTGGCCGGCGGTGTACGGATCGACGCGCTCGATGGTGTTCGCGACCATCTGCGAGATGATGTCGACGAGCTCCACGAACTCGAGCTGGTCGCCCTTCGCGCGCATCTTCGCCTCGCGCAGCGCGCGGTGGACCATGGCGCCCAGAACGATCGGCTCGACCGGCTTCTGGAGGTAGTCGATCGCGCCGCCCTTGATCGCCGACACCGCGTCGTCGATCTGCGGGTAGCCGGTCATCAGCACGACGACCGCGCCCGGCTGCAGGCGGCGCGCGGCCGCCAGCACCATCGCGCCGTCGGAGAAGCCGTCGAAGACGACGTCCGTGACGACCGCGTCGAAGGCGACCGTCTCCAGGAGGCGGATCGCGTCCTGGGGCGTGTTCGAGAGCGTGATCTGGAAGCCCTGGCGTTCGAGGGTCGCGCCGAGGAGCTCGAGGGTGCGGCTGTCGTCGTCGACGAGCAGCACGCTGGGGAGGGCGTCGGTCATCTCTGGAGGCGTGGCGTTCGTGGGAGCGTCCCGGCCCTTGTACCAATCGCGAGAGCCCCGTTGAAGCGGCCCGAGACACCACTTTCGGGGCGGCTGCGCGCGCGGGGAGCGGTCCGAGCGTTAGATTCTGCGCCATGTCGAACGAGCGCCTGCACGACGCGTGGGAGGTCCCCGCGCAGCACGAAGGGGAGCGCCTGGACCGGGTCCTGGTCGAGCGCTACCCGGACCGTTCCCGCGCGCGCCTGCAGGCGTGGATCAAGGCGGGCGACGTGCGCGTCGACGGGGCGGCCGCGGCGAAGGCCGGCGTGCGGCTCGAGGCGGGCCAGCGCGTCGAGGTGGACGTCGACGAGGCGCGCCCGACCGCCTCGCCGGACGCCGCGACCGAGGCGCTGCGCGTGGTGCACGAGGACGACGCGCTGCTCGTCGTCGACAAGCCCGCCGGGATGCTGACGCACGCGGCGCCCTCCGCGCGGGACGAGCTGTCGCTGGCCGACTACGTGGCCGCGTTGCACCCCGGCCTGCCGTCGCTGCAGGGCGAGGACCGCCCGGGGGTCGTGCACCGCCTGGACCGCGACACCAGCGGGCTGGTCGTGCTGGCGAAGACCGAGGACGCGATGCGCGCGTTGATCGCCGCCTTCGCCGACCGCGCGGTCGAGAAGCGCTACCTGGCGATCGTGCACGGCGCGCCGCGCTTCGACTCCGACTGGATCGAGTCGCCGATCGGCCGCTCGCCGCGCCAGCCCGACCGTCAGTCGGTGCTGCCCGAGGGCGAGGGGCGCCCGGCGGAGACCTACTACGAGGTGCTCGAGCGCTACGACCGCTTCGCGCTGCTCTCGTGCGAGCCGAAGACCGGGCGCACGCACCAGATCCGCGTGCACCTCGAGTCGGTGGACCTGCCGATCGTGGGGGACGCGGTGTACCGCAAGCGCGGCGCGCTGGAGCGCCCGTTGCCGAAGGCCGCGCCGGCGCCCGGGCGGCACGCGTTGCACGCGGCGCGGCTCTCGTTCGCGCACCCGGTCGGCGGCGAACGCGTGACCTTCGAGTCGCCGTTGCCGGCGGAGCTGGAGGCGCTGCGCGCGTGGCTCGAGCGCGACGCCGCCGGGAGCTCCGCGTGAGCGAGCCCCTGGACGAACGCCCCGACCGCGTGCACGCCGTGGCGCGTTCCCTCGCGCGCACCGAGCGCGCGGAGCGCGTTGTCTCGCGCCGGCGCTCGGGCTTCTTCTGGAAGCTGGCCGCCGCGTTCGCGATCGTCGTGCTGGTCGCGGCGTCGACGATCGGCTGGCTGCTGAACGCGCGCATCGAGTCCACGATGGACACCGAGCTGCAGCGCGGACTGGAGCGCGCGACCGTCCTGATGGGCCAGATCCTGCGCGAGGACCCGGGCGGGCCGGGCGACGCGCGGGCGCGCGAGCTGGGCGCGGCGGCGGACATGCGGTTGACGTGGATCCGCCCCGACGGCCTGGTGCTGGCGGACTCGCACTTCGACGCGGACCGCATGGAACGGCACGACTCGCGCGAGGAGGTCCTGCGCTCGCTGCGCGAGGAGTTCGGCGCGTCGGTGCGGTACAGCGCGACGATGCGCGAGGACATGCTGTACATCGCGCGCGCCGTGCGCGACGACGACGGTGAGGTGGTCGGCATCGTGCGCGCGTCGGTGCCGGTGGAGGAGGTCGAGCGCGAGCTCGCGCAGCTCAGCCGCCTGACGATCCTCGGCGCGGGCGTCGGGACGCTCGTCGCGTGGATCGTCGGCCTGCTCGTGTCGCAGCGGATCAGCAAGCCGATCCGCGAGGTGCGCGACGTGGCGGAGGCGCTCGTGTCCGGCGACTACTCGGCCCGCGTGCGCGAGTTCAGCCGCGACGAGATCGGCATGCTCGCGGCGGCGCTGCAGCGCCTGTCGGCGGAGATCGCGCGGCGCCTCGCCGAGGCGTCGCTGTCCGAGGCGCGCCTGCGCGCGATGCTGAAGGGCATGGTCGAGGGCGTGGTCGCGGTGGACGAGTCGGACCGCGTGCTGTTCTGCAACGACGCCGCGCGCGACCTGCTCGACCCCTCGGGCGGCGACCTCGAAGGGCGGCACGTGTGGGAGCGCGTGCGCATCGCGGGGCTGGGCGAGCTGCTGGAGGAGGCGCGCGACGAGCGCGGGCTGGTGCAGGCCGAGCTGTCGGTCGTGCGCGACGGCATGCTGCACTCCTTCGACGCGCAAGCCAGCCCGTTCAGCGGCGGCGGCGCGGCGGGCGTGGTGGCGGTGCTGCACGACATCACCGAGCTGCGCCGGCTGGAGAACGTGCGCCGCGACTTCGTGGCGAACGTGTCGCACGAGCTGAAGACGCCGCTGACGTCGATCCAGGCGTACGTCGAGACGCTGCTGGACGGCGCGATCCACGACGAGCAGAACAACGAGCGCTTCCTGAAGAAGATCGACCACCACGTGCGGCGGTTGAGCGCGCTGGTTTCGGACCTCCTGAGCCTCGCGCGCATCGAGTCGACGGGCACCGACATCCAGGCCGAACCGGTCGGTCTGTCGGGCGTGCTGGCGGAGGCCGCGCGCCTGGCGGAGGGCTCGCTGGGGGAGAGCGGCATCACGCTCGTCCAGGAGGTCGCCGAGGGGCAGGTGCTCGCGCGCGGCGACCGCCAGGCGCTGGTGCAGGTCGCCTTCAACCTCGTCGAGAACGCCGTGAAGTACAACCGCCCCGGCGGGCGCGTGACGCTGTCGGTGGGGCAGGCGGGCGAGGAGGCCTTCTTCCGCGTGAAGGACACCGGCGTCGGCATCCCGGACGCCGACCGCCAGCGCGTGTTCGAGCGCTTCTACCGCGTCGACAAGGCCCGCTCGCGCGACGTCGGCGGCACGGGCCTGGGCCTCGCGATCGTGAAGCACCTGATCCAGGCCCACGACGGCCGCATCGAGGTCGACAGCCGCGAGGGCGAGGGCAGCACGTTCACCGTGTGGTTGCCCGCGGCGTAGGAAAGTACGGAGCCGGGCTCGTTCTTTCACCGCACCGACTCGCGCCGCGGCCCTCCGGGCCGCGG
>JAUHYB010000237.1 GCA_030426745.1 bacterium | reverse complement strand
TGGTCCTCGAGGACGCGCACGGCGCGGGCGTCGCGCGACAGCACCGCGGCGAGGGCGCGCTCGTACGCGCGCTCGACCCGCCGCTCGGGGCGCTCGTCGTCGTGCGAACCGAGGGCCAGTCCGCGCAACACGTCGAGGTCGTCCGCGCCGCCGCGGGCCTCCAGCAGCGCGAGGCCGTCCAGCGCGCGGCGCCGCGCGGTCAGCGCGTCACCGCCGCCCGTCCGCAGCTGGTTGGCGGCCCACGCGGGGTACTCGTCGACGGCGCGCGAGAACAGCGCCCAGCGGTGTTCGTCCAGCGCGTCGGTCGCGTCGAGCTCGTGCAGCAGCTCGGGCAACGCGCGCGGCCCGGCCCGGTCCAGCCACTCGTCGAAGACGTGCGGCGCGACGCGCGCGCGGCGTCCGTCGCGCTCCAGCAGGTCCAGCTCGGCGACCAGGCGCTCGAAGCCGGTCAGGTCCTCGATCGACGCGGCCTCCGACCGTTCGCTCGCCGCCCCGTCCCCCGCGAGCGCGGGGCTCGCGACGACCGACGACGCGCACAGCGCGGCCAGGACCAGGCCCGTCCGCAGGCTGCGCAGCGCGCGCGATCGCGAGTCGAGGCGGCGCGTCACGTGCTAGCTCCCGAGCAGCGCGTTCTTCACGCGGCTGGGGCTGACCCAAGGTTGCCCCTCGTCGCCGATGAAGGAGTCGTCGTCCCACATCACGCGCACGACCGCCTTGATGTCGACCCAGTTCACGAGCGACGCCAGGCCCGAGTAGGACTGCAGGTCGCCGTTCGAGTCGTAGTACTCCATCTTGACGTAGCCCTCGGCCGCCGCGTCGCCGGACTTGGTCGGCGTGATGCCGTCGCGCTTCAGCTGCGCGAGCGGGTCCTCGCGCAGGTTGACGATCGGCAGGTCGGGCAGCGCGATGATGCGCCACGCGACGAGGCGCGGCAGGCCCGAGAAGGTGATGTCCGTGGCCCGCAACGCGTGGTCGTACGACAGGCGCGAGCCCGGCTCCAGCACCAGGCGCTGGGCCACGACGCCGCCGCGCAGGTGCAGGTCCGCGGGCGCGACGAAGTCGTTGTACGGCGAGAAGACGAAGCCGTCGAGCTGCCCGGTCGGCGAGAAGGAGTACGGGTCGTCGAGCGTCCCGTCACCGTCGACGTCCACCGGCTCGTCGGCGCCGATCAGCATGACGAACCCGACGGGGTCGGCCTGCAGGCTGCGGATCTGCGCGCCCTCGCCGACGTCGATGGAGTCGCCGACGTACAGCGTCACGACGCCCTCTTCGCTGTTGATCACGAGCTCGGCGCCCGGCTCCAGCGTGAGGTGGTCCAGGACGACCGTGGACGGCCCGGTCAGCGTCAGCGCTTGCCCGTCGCGCAGCACGACGCGGTCGTAGCGGATCTCGCCGGTCGGGAAGGTCATCGACCCGCGCGCCAGGCTGACGTCGCCCTTGCTGGTCAGCGCGGGCTCCTCCAGGTCGGGCAGCGCGACCACCGACTTGCGCGGCAGCGTGGAACCGGTCACGGATCCGCCGGGCTCGACCGTCACGGACTGGCCGGGGCCGGGGTGCGCGTCGCCGTGGACGATCGCGGGGTTCAGCAGCGCGGACTCGACGATCACCTCGCCGTTGGAGTTCACCACGGCGTTGCCGGTGTCCCCCAGCAGACCGCCGACCAGGCCGTCGAGCAGGTCTCCCAGCGGCGACGGGTCGCCGCGCCGGGAGTCGAAGCCGTCGATCACGGCGCCCTCGCCGACGACGACCTCCTGGCCGCCGAACATGCCCAGCGACGCGATCGGGTCGAAGGTGCGCTCGACGACCACGGACAGCGAGAAGCGGCCCGTGCGGCACAGGCCGTGGCTGAGCAGCGCGACCTGGCCGTCGTCGCCCTCCTCCGCCTCGACCCAGTACACGCCGTTCGCGAACTGCGCCGGCAGATCCTGCGAGCCGATGTTGCCGGTGCGGCCCTGCGCGACGGCGAGGTACGCCTCGGCGATGCCGGCCTCGGCGATGTACAGCGCCCGCTTGTTGTCGGTGGCCTGGCCCTGTCGCCGTCCGCGCGCGATGTGCACCTGCATCATCGCGACGCCCGTGACGGTGACGATGCCGACCATCATCAGCGAGAAGACCAGCGCGGAGCCGCGCTTCCCGTCCTTGCTGTCGCGCCGGAACCAGCGCGCGCGTCCGCTCTTCATGCGTCGTCCTCGCGTCAGTTCCTGCACGTCACCCTCCGGCTGCGGGTGCGGACGTAGGTGACCTTCTGGCGGTCCTCGCGCTCGAGCGTCAGGCGCACCAGGATCTGTTCCTCGTCGCGGTTGAACGCCAGGCCGGTCTCGTCGGCCAGGCCGTTCCCGTTGTCGTCCTCGCCGTTGGGCGTCTCGCCCTCCATCATCCCGGGGACCCAGCGCGTCCAGACGGTCTGCATCTCGTCGGGCGTGTCCGGCGCGCGGCGCCACAGGATGCGTCCGGCCTGGTCGTCGAACTCGATGCGCTCGGGCGTGCCCTCGAAGGGATCGCCGTCGACGACGTCCACGACGACCTCGTAGTCGATCGCGGAGACGTGGTTCGGCGCGAACTGCACCTCGTCGAGCTTCTCCGCGCTGGTCGACATCAGCGCCAGCGCGATGCGGTCCATCGTGCGATCGGCGCGGTCCTCGAGGTTGCTGCCGAAGACGCCGGACTCGACGGCGGTCGTGCTCGTGCGCACCACCATCGCCAGGTTGCCCAGGATCAGCGCCGCGACCGCGATACCGATCACCAGCTCGATCATCGAGAAGCCCGCGGTGCGTCGTGACCGTTGGAGACGATTCGTGTGGGAGAGGCGCATCATTCCTTCGACAGCAGAGCCAGCATCGTGGCCATTTCGAACTGACGAACTCCCGCTCTTCCTTGCCAGCGCAAGCGGACGATCACGGGGAGCACCAGGTAATCACCCGATCGATCGCCTTCGTCGACCTGGATGTTCCCGTTCAAGTCGCGCGGCAGCCCGAGCGCGTCGTTCTGCTCGTTCTCGACGAGCACGCCGTCCGCGCCGGGCAGGATGACCTCGCCGACCATCCCGTCGAGGTCGTCGTCGGCGGCGTCGAGGCCGATCACGTCGAAGTGGTTGCCGAAGCCCGTCCCCGGCCCGCCGGGGTCGTCGTCCGGGAAGTCGTTGAACAGCGCGAAGACCTGCTCGAACGGGACGTTGTGCATGTCCTCGATCGCGGCGCGCGCGGCCTCGACGGCGATCGCGTTCTCGCGGTTCACCGTCGCCTGCACCGACGTCGACGCGATCGTGCTGGTCAACATGCCGACGCACATCGTCAGGATGACGAGCGCCACCATGACCTCGACCAAGGTCATGCCGCGACGACTGGGACGCGCGCGGCGCGCGGCCATGAGCCCGCGCGCTCTCCGCGGGACCGGCCCGGGGGATCTGTGTGCGTGGTGGATCATCGAAGGGGGAGCGACGTCCGCCGGGGTGACACCGTCGTCACCGCGTCAGGAATCTCCATCTGAGATTCGGCCGTCACGACGGGGCGTCTTGAGCGCGGCGGCGGGTTCCTGCGGGCGGCGCGCGCGCGGGGCGCCCCCCCGCGCCCTCCGGTCTCCTCTCCCGGGGGCTCGGGGCGCCCTCCGAACGACACAACCCTTTCCATGCCAAGGAGTTGAAAGCACGGGCCGGCGCTCCGCCGACTCCCCGGGTCGGGTAGGGTGTGCCCCCCATTTCCGCGGGCCGCCGCCTCGACCCCCGACCGCGCGGCCCCGCGCCTCCTCGAAGGACCCCGAAGGACCCCCGATGCTCCGAACGTCGCTGCTCGCCGGCCTGGCCGTGCTCCTCCCCTTCCTGCCCGCGCAGGACCCGGCGCCCGCGCCCGCCGAAGACGCGCCCGTCACCCTCTCGATCCCGCCGATGTGGGAGGTCGGGACCTCCTACCGCCTCGAGCTGACCAAGACGCGGCGCCGCGGTCCGTCCGACGCCGAGGTCGGCACCATCACGCCGGTCGACGTCACCGTCAGCGAGGAGTACCCCGACGGGTATCTCCTGACGTGGACGTACGGCGAGAGCGAGTTCGTCGGCATGGACGCGACGTCGATGGGCTTCGCGGCCAAGCTCGCGAACCTGCTGCAGGGGACGACGCTGGAGATGCGGACCGACGAGTTCGGCGTGCCCGGCGAGGTCGCGAACCTGGCGGACGTGCGCAAGTCGATCGACGGGCTGTTCGAGCTGATCGAGGAACAGGCGCTCGCCGCCGGCGCGCCGCCCGCGCAGCTGCGCCAGATGCTGGCGCCGGCGCGCAGCGCGTTCGAGGGCGACTTGCTGCAGACCTCGATGCTGCGTGAGCCGCAGTCCTACTACTTCCCGTGCGGCATGAGCCTGCGCCTGGGCGAGGTGATCGAGTCCGAGGACCTGATCCCGAACCCCTTCGGCGGCGAGGCGTTCCCCGGCCGTTCGACGCTGGTCCTCGAGAGCCTCGACCGGGACGCGCGCACGGCCGTGATCGGATATCGCCTGACGCTGGACCCCGAGCACACCTCGCGCATCCTGCTCGACTCGCTGAAGAAGCTGGCCGCCGCGCAGGGCGCGCCCGCCCCGGAGGTCGACGACCTGCCCGAGTTCCGGATCGAGGACGTCTCCACCTACACGATCGACCTCGGCACGCTCTTGCCGCGCACCATGTCGCACGTGCGCACCATGAACACGGGCGGCCGCGAGCAGACGGACACGCTGTCCGTCCGCGTGATGCCCGCGAAGGACGGCGAGCAGTGAGCGCCGCCCCGCTGCCGGACTCCGTCCCCGAGGCGACCCTGACCGACGCGCCCGGCGCGACGCCCGAGACCGGCGGCTGGTTCACCGTCAACCTGCGGGACGCGCGCTGGAGGAAGAACGCGCGCTTCGGCTCGTTCTGCGGGTTCGAGGGCGCCGAGCGCTTCGAGCAGTTCGGCATCAACGTGCACGTCCTGGAGCCGAACCAGCCCGCGTGCCTCTACCACCGCGAGAACCAGCAGGAGGGCTTCCTGGTCCTGCGCGGCAGCTGCCGCGTGATCATCGAGGGCCGGGAGCGCGCGCTGCGCGAGCTCGACTACGTGCACTGCCCGCCCGGGACCAACCACGTGTTCGTCGGCGGACCGGACGGGCCGTGCGCGATCCTGATGGTCGGCGCGCGGCTCGGCGAGGAGCGCATCGTGTACCCCGTCGACCAGGTCGCCGCGCGCTACGGCGCGTCGGTGACGGAGGAGACCCCCGAGCCGCGCCGCGCGTACGAGGGGACGCCCGCGAGCGAGGACACCGACTGTCCGCTGTGAGGGCGTCGTTGCACCGCAAGCCGGCGGCGTCCTCCCGCTGAGCCGCGTTCGAGCGGGGACGGGGCCTCGACAGGACTACGGTGCCAGGCACCTTCCTCCGGAACAGCGGCCCAGGGTCGGGACCCGCCTCCGGCGG
>JAUHYB010000007.1 GCA_030426745.1 bacterium | reverse complement strand
TGAAAGTCACCGGGACCTTCTGATTCCGAACCGAACCGGTTCCACACACCCAGACATGAACCGGGGGCGCTCATGGCGCCCCCGGTTCGTGTCTGGGTGTGTGCAACCGGTCCGGTTCGGTAGGCGGTACGGCCGCTAGCGGTACGCCGGAATGCCCGACACCTCGTGGCCGATCGCGAGGGTATGGATGTCGTGCGTGCCCTCGTAGGTGATCACCGACTCGAGGTTGCACATGTGGCGGCCCGTGTGGAACTCGAGGCTGATGCCGTTCGCTCCGAGCATGTCGCGCACGGTGCGCGCGCACTCGAGCGCCATGTGCACGTTGTTGCGCTTCGCCATCGAGACCTGGCTGTGCGTCATCGTGCCCTCGTCCTTCAGGCGGCCGAGGCGCAGCATCATCAGCTGGCCCATGGTGATCTGCGTCGCCATGTCGGCGAGCTTCTTCTGCGCGAGCTGCATGCCGGCGAGCGGCTTGCCGAACACCTCGCGCTCCTTCGAGTAGTTGAGGCCCTCGGAGAAGCAGGCCTCCGCGGCGCCCGTCGCGCCCCAGGCGATGCCGTAGCGCGCTTGCGTCAGGCACTGCAGCGGGCCGCGCAGGCCCTTGATCTCGGGGAACATCGCCGAGGCGGGGACGCGCACGTCCTCCATCACCAGCTCCGAGGTCACCGACGCGCGCAGCGAGAACTTGTGCTTCTGCTCCGGCGCGCTGAAGCCCGGCAGGTCGCAGGGAACGAGGAAGCCGCGGACCTCGCCGTCGACCTTCGCCCACACGATCGCCACGTCGGCCACGGTGCCGTTCGTGATCCACATCTTGCGGCCGTTGAGGACGTAGTCGTCCCCGTCCTTCTTCGCGACGGTCGTCATGCCGCCGGGATTCGAGCCGAAGTCCGGCTCGGTCAGGCCGAAGCAGCCGATCGCCTTGCCGGCCGCCAGCTTGGGCAGCCACTCGCGCTTCTGCTCCTCGGTGCCGTACGCGAAGATCGGCCACATCACCAGCGAGCCCTGCACGCTGACGAACGAGCGCAGGCCCGAGTCGCCCCGCTCCAGCTCGCGGCAGATCTGGCCGTAGCAGACGTTGTTCATGCCCGCGCAGCCGTACTCCTCGGGCAGGTTGCTGCCGAAGACGCCGAGCTCGGCGATCTCGGGCACGAGTTCCATCGGGAAGGTGCCGGCCTCGTAGTGCTCCTGCACGAGCGGCAGGAAGCGCTCGGAGACCCAGGAACGCACGGTGTCGCGCACCATGAGTTCGTCTTCCGAGAACTGGTCGTCGAGGGCGAAGAAGTCGAGCTGCTTGTAGGGGTCCATGAAAGCGGCGCTCCGGAATCCGGACGGAGGGTACGGGGGGCGTGTCGGACGGGTTTTCCGGCCGCGTGTGGCCGGGGACCGATCCGGCATTCTAGCCTCGCGAGCCCGCCGGTGGACGACGGACTCGGCCTTCCTGATCGTTCGGTCGGGGGATCGCGCCGGCGACCCGGCGGCCCCCCGCCTGCGCTCGCCGACCGCCGACCGCCGCCTCCCTCGCCGCCGAGACCGCCGACCCGCCCCGATGCCCGACTCGATGAACGCCGTCCCCTGCGCCCTCTGCGGCTACGACGCCCCCGGCCCCGACTGTCCGCACTGCGGCCACGCGCCGGTCGGGCGCGGACTCGGCGCCGCGCGCTCGCGCAACGTCCAGGCCGTGGTCGACGGCTTCCTCGCCGTGCCGAAGGGCTTCGGCCTCCTCCTGACCACGCGCGGCGTGAAGCGCTGGCTGATCCCGCCGGTCCTCCTGACCGGCCTCGTCTTCATCGTGCTCTTCCTGCTCGCGCTCGGCTGGTTCCGCGACTGGGTCGGCGAGTACGTCGGCCCGGACGCGCAGCTCCTGCCCGAGGACGCCGGCTGGTGGCTGGAGCACACCGTCGGCCTGCTGCAGACCGCCGCCGGCACCTGGGCCGCGAACCTGATCGGCGGACTGGTCGTGATCGCGGCCTCGTCGCTCGTCGCGCTCTACACCTTCTCGATCGCGTACGAGGCGATCGCCGGCCCCTTCCTCGACGAGGTCCAGGGCCGCATCGAGGAGCAGTGGTTCGGCCACAACCCGCGCAACCGCATGCAGCGACCGACGGACATCCCCGTCGCGCGGTGCGTGAAGCTCTCGATCCTCGCGGGCGTTCCGGCGTTCGCGCTCGCCGTCCTCTGGGCGCTCGCCGGCGGCCCCCTCGCGTGGATCGCCCTCGCGCTCGTCCCCGCCCCCTACCTCGCCGCCGCCGCGCTGGACCGCGAGTACGGCGTCTGGCTGCGCTGGGTCGCGAAGGTCGAGAGCAGCACGCTGTGGGTCAGCATCAAGGCGTCCCTGATCGCCCTCTGCGTCCTGCTGCTCTTCTTCCCCCTGAAGTTCTTCTTCCCGCCGTTCGGCCTCTGGCTCTTCTTCGCCATCGCCGGCTTCTCGACCGCCTTGACGCTGCTCGACATCCCCTTCTCGCGCCGCATGTGGTCGTTCCGCGACCGCCTGCGCTTCGTGTTCGGCAACGCGCTGCCGATGACGGCCTTCGGGCTGGTCGCGAGCCTGCTGTTCCTGATCCCGGTGATCGGCCCGATCGTGATGGTGCCGGCGGCGTCGATCGGGGGGTTGTGGCTGGTGTGCCGGTTGGACAAGGAGGGGTTGCGAAGCTCCTCCACGTCCGGACCTCGGACCTGATCAGACGTCGACGTCGATCGCCAGATAACTGCGGCGCATCAAGAACACCTGAGGCAGGACCAGGAGCGCCGCCGCGCAGCCGTACCGCGATGCCATGGCTTTCCGCACGGTGATGGAGCCGCCGCTCTCCGGCAAGTCGTAGGCGATCGCGGGGGAACGACACCAGTCGATCTCGGCGTGCAGCGTGTGCCTGCCGTGGTCGAGCTCCACGCTGAGCTCGCTGCCCTCGGAGACGCGCCCGACCTCTTCGCCGTCGATGAACAGGCGGTAGTCGCGGAGCTTGTCGAAGTAGCCCTTGGGGCGGCGGACGCGGAGGAAAGGCATGAAGGCGTGTCGGGCGCGAGAGCTACAACCGTGACAACACGAGGTCCGTCAACCGCCGCAACGCCGCCTCGCGGTCCTGGTCGATGTGGCCGCCGTCGTCCCAGATCAGCTCGCGCGGGTCCTCCGCGGCGTCGAACAACACGTCGACGCACGCCTTCGGGATGCGGTCGTCGTCCTTCGCGTTGACCATCACGAAGGGGCGCGGCGCGATGTCGCCCACCCACTCCTCGGGCGCGAGCGTCGACGAGAGCGCCAGGCCCGCGGCGATGCGGGACACGGCCCAGCGCGCGGGGCCGAAGGGGATGTCGTCCTCGAGGCCCTTGGCGATCAGGCGGGCGGGTTCGCCGCCGCCGTGGATGCTCCAGACGCGGCCGACGCGGGGGTCCTGGGCGCCGACGATGCAGGCGAAGGGCGCGCCGAGGCTGACGCCGACGAGCTCGACGCGGGTCGGGTCGACGAAGGGCTCGGCGAGGAGGTGGTCGAGCGCGAGCATCACGGCGCCGGGGGTGTCGAGGAGCGCGCGGCGGGCCTCGGCGACGTCGGCGAAGAGGCCGAGGTTCGTGCGGATCTTCTCGAGCTCGGTCGGGTAGTCGAGCGCGGCGACGACGACGGGGCGGTCCGCCTCGACGAGGCGCGCGGCGTCGCGGCCGGTGCGCAGGCCGCCGAGCAGGACGACGAGCGGCGCGGGCTCGTGGTCGACGGCGGGGCGGCGCACGAGCATCTCGGCCTCCAGCCCGCTCGTCGAGGTGAGGCGCACGACCTGGTCGCGGTAGGCGCCGCGCGGCACCTCGGGGCCGACGACCACGGCGTCGAGCGCGCCGCGGCGCTCGAGCAGCACGGCGGTGCGGTCGCGCGCGAGCCACAGGTAGAGCGCGGCGAGCAGGACGAGGAGGACGATCGCCGCGCGCCGCACGTGGCGGAAGAACTTGCGGGCCTTCAGGAGGACGAGCACGGCCCGATGATAGCCGCGCCGCCGCGCGCGCCCCGCCCCGCTTCCGACGGGGATTCGCGCCCGCCGGCGGCGCGGAACGGCCCGCGTCCGCCGGAGCGCGCCCGCCGTCGCCCTCGTCGCCCCGCGTCCCCCGCGTCTTCCCCCGCGTCTTCCCCCGCGTCTTCCCCCGCGTCTTCCCCCGCGTCTTCCCCCGCGCCTTCCCCCGCGTCTTCCCCCGCGTCCTCCCCCGCATCGCCCCGCGTCTCCCGCGCGCCGCCCTGCCCCGCCCCGCCGCCGCCAACTTGCCCCGCGACCGCGGCGGGTCGCGCGGCCCGCTGCCGCTATCATCCTCCCCCATGACCCGCCACCTCGTGACCAGCGCCCTCCCCTACGCCAACGGCCCGATCCACTTCGGCCACGTCGCCGGCGCGTACCTGCCCGCCGACGTCTACGTGCGCGCGCTGCGCATGCAGGGCGAGGAGGTGCGCTTCGTGTGCGGCACGGACGAGTACGGCACGGCGATCACGCTCGACGCGGAGCGCGCCGGCGTCGCGCCCGCGGAGTACGTGCAGCGCTGGCACGGCGAGATCGCGCGCACCTTCGAGCGCTTCGGGATCGAGTTCGACATCTTCTCCGGCACGTCGACCTGCCCGCACCACGCCGAGTGGGCGCAGACCTTCTTCCGCCGGCTGCACGCGAACGGCTACCTGCAGGAGCAGACGACGGACCAGCTGTACAGCCCCAGCCAGGACCGCTTCCTGGCGGACCGCTACGTCGTGGGCACCTGCCCGAAGTGCGGCTACGAGGAGGCGCGCGGCGACGAGTGCCCGAACTGCGCGTCCAGCTTCGACGCGCTGGACCTGATCGAGCCGCGCGGGAAGATCGACGGCAAGCCGCTCGAGCGGCGCGCGACGAAGCACTGGTACCTCGACCTGCCCAAGCTGCGCGACGACCGGATCGGCGCGTGGTTCGAGGAGCAGACGTGGAAGCCGAACGTGCGCAACTTCGTCGCGGCGATGTTCGAGGACCTGCGCCCGCGGCCGATCACGCGCGACCTGGACTGGGGCGTGCCCGTGCCCGAGGAGATCGCGGCGGGGGAGACGGGCAAGGTGCTGTACGTCTGGTTCGACGCGCCGATCGGCTACGTGTCGATGACGCAGGAGCTGGGCGAGCGCGAGGGTGAGCCCGACGCGGTCGACGCGTGGTGGAAGTCGCCCGACACGCAGCTCGTGCACTTCATCGGGAAGGACAACATCCCCTTCCACGCGCTGATCTTCCCGTCGATGCTGTTCGGCGTGAAGCAGGACTTCGTGCTGCCGTGGGCCGTGCCCGCGAACGAGTTCTACAACCTGCAGGGGCGCAAGTTCTCGACCTCGGGCGGCTGGGTCATCCCGATCGAGCCGTTCTTCGAGACCTACGACGCGGAGGTCGCGCGCTTCCACCTGATCGCGAGCGCGCCGGAGAGCGCCGACAGCGAGTTCCGCTGGGAGGAGTTCCAGAAGACGGCCGGCCTGCTCGCCGACACGATCGGCAACCTCGCGACGCGCGTGTTGCGCTTCATCGACAAGCACTTCGACGGCGTCGTGCCGCCGGTCGCCGACGCGCACCGCGCCGAGCTGGACGCCGAGATGCTCGAGAACTGCGGGCCGATCGTCGACCCCGCCGCGTCGATCCGCGCGTTCCGCTTCCGCCGCGCGTCCGAGGAACTCCTGGCGAACGCCGCCGTCGCGAACGTCTTCGTCGACCGCCAGGCGCCGTGGACGCTGCGCAAGACGGACCCCGAGCGCGCGCAGAGCGTGCTGGCGACCTGCTGCGAGTACATCGCGTGGATCGCGCGCTGGATGGTGCCGTTCCTGCCCGGCAAGGCGCAGGCGCTGTGGGAGATGGTCGGCCAGCAGGGCGCGGTGGACGCGCAGGGCTGGCCGGGCGTGCCGCGCGCCGAGGACTGGCGCCTCTTGCGCGCCGGGCAGCCGCTGGGCGAGGTCGCCGGTCTCTTCGCGAAGATCGACGACGCGACGGTCGCCGCGGAGATCGCCGCGCTCGAGGCGCGCGCCGCGGAGACGGCGTAGCGCGTCCGACGGACGGCGCGGGGCGTAGGTCTCCGCGTCGCCCGCGCCCGGTCGCACGCACCCCGACGGCGCCGCCGCCCGCGCGCCACGATCACCGCGCTGTCGCGGCCCCGCGCCGGCGCGCCGCCTCGCCGCTTCCCCACCGCGCCCGAAGACATGACCGACCTCCCCGAACCGCGCGTCCTCGGCGTCGCGACCGCCCTGCCCCCGCAAGTCGTCGACGCCGAGCGCGCCGCCGCGACCATCGAGCGCCTGTTCCCCGACGAGTCGCCCGAGCGCATCCGCGCGCTGATCGCGCGCTCGGGGGTCGAGCAGCGGCACATCGTGCCCGACCTGGAGGAGATCGTCGCCGGCGCCGACTTCACGGCGCGCAACGACCGCTTCCGCCCCGCGGCGCTCGAGCTGGCGCACGAAGCCGCCACGCGCGCGCTCGAGCGCGCCGGCGTCGCGCCCGACGAGATCGACGTCGTCGTCGACGTGTCGTGCACGGGGCTGTCCATCCCCGCGCTCGACGTGCCGCTGGCCAAGGGCGTCGGCCTGCGCCGCGACGTGCAGCGCGTGCCGATCAGCCTGTCGGGCTGCGCCGCGGGCGCGCTGGCGCTGGGCGTCGCGACGCGCTTCGCGCGCGCAGGGTCGCGCGTGCTCGTCGTCGCGGCGGAGATCTGCTCGCTGACCCTCGCGCCCGGCGACACGAGCCGCACGAACCTCGTCGCCTCGCTGCTCTTCGGCGACGGCGCCGCGGCCTGCGTGATCGCGCCCGAGGGCGACGGACCGCGCGTGACGCACGTCGGCACGCGGCTCCTGGAGGACACCGAGGACCTGATGGGCTTCCGCTACGGCAACGAGGGCATGCGCCTCGTGCTGGAGCCGGAGCTGCCCGCCGCGCTGGCCGAGCAGCTGCCCGACGCGGTGCGCGCGTTCCTGCGCGCGTCCGGCGTCGAGGCGGAGGACCTCGACCTGCACCTCGTGCACCCGGGCGGGAAGAAGATCCTGGACGCCTACGAGCGCGCGTTCGGGCTGCCGGCGGACGGGCTGTTCCACTCGCGCGAGGCGCTGCGCCGCCACGGTAACCTGTCGTCGGCGACGATCCTGTCGGTGCTCGGTTCGGCGCTGGACGCGGGCGCGTTGCCCGCGGGCGGGAGGGCGCTGGTGATCGCGATCGGGCCGGGGCTCACCCTCGAGATGACGCGCCTCACGGGGAGCTGACCCGGTTCCCTGGTGGTCGGGACGGACCGGGACCACGGTCGATCGCGGGAGGCGGCGCGCTCCGGACCCCTGCCGGCGGCTCCTGACGCCTCGCGCGCGGGCATCTCCCACCCCCGGAGGCCCGGCGCAGGCCCTCCGCAAGTGCCGCGCGGCCCCCGCGCGAGCGCGTCCCGGCGCCAGGACGGGTCGCGGCGGCGGCTCGCGGCGCGGGGGCGGCTCGCGGCGCGGGGGCGGCTCGCGGCGCGGGGGGAGCCCCGGACCGACGGCGAAGCCGGTCACTACGGGGCGAGCCCGCGGCGTGGGGACCGCGGGCTCGCCCGTTCGTTCGCGTCTCCGCGAGTCCGCCCTAGACGGATTCCTTGAGGGCCTTGCCGACCCGGAAGCCGACGCGACGGCCGGCTTCGATCTGGATCGGCTCCCCCGTCTGGGGGTTGCGGCCGACCCGGGCCTTGCGGTTCTTCACCTCGAAGGTGCCGAAGCCGCTGAGCGTGACGCTCGAGTCCGTCTGCAGGCCCTTCCGGATGCCGGCCAACACGGTGTCCACCAGACGCGCTGCCTGGAGCTGCGAGGTTTGCAGCTCCTCAGCGACGTGGGCGACCAGATGGCTCTTGTTCACGGAGGACTCCGCTCGGAGGACTAGCGGCGACGGGTGGTCTTGCGCTTGGCGGCCTTCTTGCGCGTGGTCTTGCGCTTGGCCGTCTTCTTCTTGCGAGTGGCCTTCTTCTTGCGCGTGGCCTTGCGCTTGGCCGTCTTCTTCTTGCGCGTGGCCTTCTTCTTGCGCGTGGTCTTGCGCTTGGCCGTCTTCTTCTTGCGCGAGGCCTTCTTCTTGCGAGTCGTCTTGCGCTTCGCGGCCTTCTTGCGGGTGGTCTTGCGCTTGGCGGCCTTCTTGCGAGTGGCCTTCTTCTTGCGCGAAGCCTTCTTCTTGCGGGTCGTCTTGCGCTTGGCGGCCTTCTTGCGCGTGGTCTTGCGCTTGGCGGCCTTCTTGCGCCGGGTAGCTTTCTTAGCCATGTGGGATGGTCTCCTTGTGGAAACGGTCCGAATTCGGATCGGGAGCGCCGCAAGGGCGCACGAGCCACGACATCAAGCGAGTCATCGGTGCGAAGCCGTTCCGACTTGCCCCTCTTTCGCTCTGCTTTCGTTCCCGATCCGGGCGCGCTAGTCACAGAGACGCGACGCGAACGGTGACTTCGGAGCGCCTCGAAGCGCGTCGCGAAGTGCGAGTGGGCGCGCGGAACGCAAGCAGATCCGCGGCGCGCTCCGAGTGCATTCGGTTCGCCGTCGCGCAGCGGCAGCGCCGCGCGCGCCGCCGACGTAACTCACTACGTGTGCGACACTTGTCGTCCGCCAATGCAAGCGACGCACGGCCGTCGAGGCGTGTCCGAATCGAGACGCGACGCGCGAGAAACGGCCCGCCGCGGCCGCGACTTTCCGGCGCATCGGGCCTCCGGATCCGCCGGCGTTCATTCCCCGGCCTCGCCTCGAAAAGGGCGCGGATCGCGTGGTGCCCGACGTCCCGTTCTTGAACCCGGAAACGGGTCTCGGAGGCATTTCTGGAAGGCCGCGCGTTCGCCTCCGAGAGGCCGTCCAGGGCCACCCGCTGCGCTGCGCGCGCCCGCCCACCCGCACCGCCATTCTCTCCACGAACTGTCCACATCGAATCCCCCACCCGTCCACGGGCCGCGCGAACGCCCCCGCGGCGGCCGCTGGAGCGGGCCCGGGGCGGCACCGGAGTGGCACCGGAGCGGGCCGGAGACGGCGTGGCCACGCCGCGGAGCCCTCGGCACGACCGGCGAACTCGCGCCGCGCCGCGCCGCGCACGCCGCACGCCGCACGCCGCACGCCGCACGCCGCACGCCCCGCGGGCCGCAGGGCGCTGCCCGCGGCCCGAACGCGCCGTCCGCCAAGGTCATGACCCCCCTTCCGGCCGCGACCGGCCCGACACGAACGAACGCGAGCCCCCGTCGGCGGACGGGAGCTCGCGCTCGCGATCGGATGCGACGCCCGCGGGCGCGCGCGTCGGTCAGCCGGCGATCTGCTTGCCGGGCTTCACGACCCGGCCGCTCTTCAGGCAGCGGGTGCAGATCTTGACGCGGCGGACCTCGCCGTCGATCAGCGCGCGGACCTTCTGGACGTTCGGCTTGAAGGTGCGCTTCGTGCGGCCGGTGATGCGCAGACCGACGCCGCCGGCCTTCTTGGGCAGACCGCGGCGGGCGATCGTGCCGCCGACGGCGGTGCCTTTGTTGCAGAACTCGCAGACGCGTGCCATGGGATCGTGCTCCGTAAACTGACCGGTTCTTCCGTCCGGTGCGGTGTCTTCCGCCCGGCGCGGTGCCCGAGCCCCCTGGGCCGCGCGCGGCCGTCCGGGTCGGGACGAGGTGACGAGGGTGTCCCGGCGCGGGCTGCGGGCGGGACCTTCGAGGAGGGGTCGCGCGGCCGCCGCGGCGGGTGGATCGAATGGGTCTCCGACGGGGCGGTCCCCGTGGAAGGCCGAAGAGACTACCCGCGCCCGGTCGGGGTGTCCACCCCGTGAGCGGGCAATCCTGGGGCTTGGCGGGCGGGCCTCCCCCACCCTCCCGGTGGCTCGCGGGGAGATGCCTGCCTGCGGGGAGATGCCTGCCCGCGGGGAGATGCCTGCCCGCGGGGAGATGCCTGCCCGCGAAGAATTGCCTGCCCGCGGGGAGATGCCGGAGCGCGGGCGTCGGACGGCCGAGACGGGGGCGCCGCGGGCCGCCTCACGGGTCCCGGCGAGCGGGTCCCGCTGAAGGAGGCCGCGCGCCGACCGCCGCGGCCGACCCCACGGGCGGAGCGTGGGACACGCGCGATCCCCCGCCGCGCGCGAGCGCGGCGAGGGATCGCGAGGTTCGGCGCCGGCGCGCCGCTCAGAAGAGCTCGTCGAGCGCGGCGGCGGCGTTCGAGGAGAAGTCGGCGGCGAGCTCGGTGCCCGCGCGTTCCTCCTCCGGCCGCTCGTCCATCTCGGTCATGAGCTCGTTCAGGCGACCCAGCGTCTCCTGCACGTAGAAGCGCACGAGGCCGAGGTTGGAGCGCTCGTCGAAGACGATGGCGAAGAGCGCGCGACTGCCGACGGCGGTCACCTGGATGCTCTCGCGCTCGCCCTGGTGGAAGAGCGTGGCGAACTCGTCCTCGCCGAGCAGCGCGGCCAGCGCGTGCGTCGCCGCGAACGAGCCGGCGATCAGCGCGGCGATCGAGTCGAGCGAGCCCTTCACGTTCTCGCCGCGACGCGTCACCAGGTGGCCCTCGCGGTCGATCATCAGCGCGCAGCGCGCGCCGCTCATCTCGAGGAAGACGTCGAGCTCCTGGTCGAAGCGCTCGATCTCGTCCTCGTAGAAGACCATCCGGTCCTGACGCAGTTTGTGGTCCTTGGTCATGGTGGTCTCCTAGAAGAGGGACAGCAGGAAGCTGCCGATCACGGCACCCATTCCGACGGAGGCGACGACGATCACCGTGGTGATCACGGCGCCCTTGCCCGACGGCTTGCTCTTCGGCGTGGCGCGCGCGCTGCGCGACGTCGGACGCTCCGGCGTCGGGAAGGAGCGCGACTTGGGCACGGGCCGTTGCTGCGGCGCGGCGGCCGGCTCGGGCTGCATCTGGTGCGCCTGCGCGGCGGGCGCGGGCGGCGCCTGCGTGGCGACCGGCGCCGGCTGCATCTGCGGTTGTTGCATCTGCGGCTGCTGCATCTGGGGCTGCTGCATCTGCGGCTGCGCCATCTGTTGCTGTTGCATCTGCGGCTGCGGCTCGGGCGCTTCGGGCTGCGCGTTCAGCGGAGCGCCGAGGCTCAGGCCGCCGCCGCCGGCGGGCGCCTCTTGCGGCTGCTGCTGGGGCTGCTGCTGCGGCTGCTGCTGTTGCTGCGCCATCGCGGGCGCGGGCTGCTGCTGCGGTTGCGCGTGCTGCGGCTGCTGCATCTGCGGCGCCGGCTGCGCCTGCGGGGCGGGCGTTCCGCCGGCCGGGGCGCTCGGGTCGTGCTGCGTCTGCGCGGCCTTCGCCGCGGCCGCCGGGTGGAAGCCGGTCTGCAGCAGGTTCTCGTTCGTCGCGGGCTGCGCGGGCACGGCGGGCGCCGCGCACTGCGCCGGGGCCGCGGCGCCGGACTGCTGCTTGTGGATGTGGTCCAGCACGTTGGCGGCGAGCGCCTTCAACGTGGGGAACACGCCTTGACCGGTGTTCGCGACCGCCTCGAAGCTCGGCACGCCGCGCGGGTTCAGCGCCGCGTCCAGGTCCTCGACGCTCATCGCGTCGGGCAGGTCGCGCTTGTTGTACTGGATGACCAGCGGCAGCTCGTTGACGTCACGGCCGTACTCGGAGAGGTTCTGCTCGAGGTTGCGCAGCGACTCGAGGTTCTCCTCCATCATCGAGGCCGACGAGTCGGCGACGAAGATGACGCCGTCCACGCCCTGCAACACGAGCTTGCGCGTCGAGTTGTAGTAGACCTGGCCGGGCACCGTGTAGATCTGGAAGCAGGTGCGCATGCCCGACACCGTGCCCAGGTCCAGCGGCATGAAGTCGAAGAACAGGGTGCGGTCCCCGTCCGTGCTGATGCTGGTCAGCTCGCCCTTGTTGTTCTGCGGGGCGCGCTGGTGGATGACCTCGAGGTTCGTCGTCTTCCCGGACATACCCGGGCCGTAGTAGACGACCTTCGCGTTCACCTGCTTCTGTGCGAAGTTGATCTGGACCATTGGCTATCTTTCCCCCGACGTCTCAGGGACTTCGTTCGTGGAATTCACGTCGGCGCCAGACCCATCGGGGGACTGACTGACTCCCGGGAACAACCCGGGGGGACCGTCTGTCGACGGTTGAGCTTGCGAGCTCGTTTCCTGCACCACCCCGCGGCGTCGGTTGCGCTCGAGTCGAGCGGCGGCCGAGCCCATGGGGAGGCGAAGTTCTTCGACCACCACGCCGCGGTGCAGCAGCACGGCGAGGATCGCGCGTTCGCACGACTGCATGACCAGCGTGCCGCGCGCGCAGCGCATCGAGATGCTGGAGGGGCGGTCCCACGACAGCGGGTCGACGGCGCGGTGCACCTCGTCGTACCAGCCGGCGGCGAGGCCGCAGAAGGCCTCGAGCTCCTCGTCGGAGTCGGTGTTGCCCTCCTCGTCGCCGCGCGACTTGGACGACTCGCCCTTCGCGGACGCGATCGGGACGCCGTCCTCGGAGACGATCAGGGCGAGGCGCACGCCGGGGAGGCGCGTCAGGGGGTCCAGGACGTCCTTCACGACCGATCCTCCAGGTTGGACTGCGCGGTCGCCGTCAGCTCGTCGAGCGCGTTGGTCTGCTTGTTCGAGGGGGCCTTCTCGGTCCACACCGCGCTGGCGCCGGTCGAGCCGGGTCGCGCCAGGAGCGTGCCGAAGCCGCCCTCGCACCGGATCTCCTCGGGTTGTCCGAGGCCCAGTCGGCGCGCCGCGGTGCGGCTCGCCTGGATCACCTCGCGCACGCCGCGCGCGGTGCGCTCGGCGGTCGCGCCGCGCGGTCCTTGCACGAGCGCGGTGCCGCCGCGCACGTAGAACGCGCCGCGCACGCCGGGTTGCGCCGCGAGGTCCTGCAGCATCGGACGCACCGAGCCGGAGGTGGCGCGGCGGTCGTTCTCCGGATCCTCGTCGGCGAGGCGTCCGCTGCGCTCGACCGCGCGCAAGGCGTGGTCCAGGTCACCGCTGCGCTCGGCGAGCGCCATCACGGTGCGGAAGCGGGCCTCGAGCGCCGGGTCGCCCGGGTTCAGCTCGAGCAGGCGCGCGATCGCGGAGCGCGCGTCCTGCCACGCGCCGGCGCGCGAGGTCAGGTCGAGCAGGAGCCGCAGCGGGCGCTTGTCGTTCGGCAGCGCGCCGATCGCTTCGTGGATCAGGTCGTGCGCGCGACGGCCGTCGTCGCGGCGGCGGTCGGCGAAGAAGCGCTCGCAGCGCGCGGTCGCCCGCATGAGCAGCGCTTCGGCGTCGTTCGTCGAGAAGAACCACTCGTCCGCGACCTCCTCGGCGCGCGCGACGCGGCCGGAGTCGAGGTGGATCTGGCACAGCTCGCGCCACAGCGCGGGGCGCGGCGACGACTTCAAGAGCGCCTGCAACTCGCGCGTGCGGTCCTCGCGCGACAGTTGCTTCGCGCGGGCCAGCAGGCGCTTGAGCTCCGCGTTGTCCGGGTAGACCTCGAGGCCTTCCTTGCAGACGCGCTCGACCTCGCCGAGCTTGCCCGCGGACGCGTGGAGCTGACCGAGCAGCAGGTAGTTGCGGGCGGACGGGTCCTCGGACAGGCGCTTGACCGCCGTCCGGGCCTTGCCGCTCGTCAGGATGCGCTTCAGCATCAGCGGTTCTCCTCGAGCCAGGCCTCGAGCGCCGCGATGTCCGCCGAAGTGCGGTCGCGGTGCTCCCAGGTCGGAGAGCCGAACTCCAGCGCGCGTCGGAAGTGCGCGAGAGCCTGGCTGTAGTTCCCTCCCTCGACGGCCTCGACGCCCTGCACGCGCGCGGCGTCGGCGATCGTCCGTCGTTCTTCGGCGCGGCGGCTCTGCTCGCGCTGCTTCTGCGCGACCTGGGCCTCCAGCGTGTCCGCGCGCTCGCGCATGCGGGTGCGCTCCTGCAGCAGCGGGAACATGCCGATCCACGCCTTGTGCGTGTCGACGAGCTCGTCGATGCCGGCCATGCGCTGGCGGATCGACACCAGGTCGTTCGTCTCGGCGGCGGGCAGCGCGTCGACCGCCCGCTGCACCTTCACCTCGCGCACGACGAAGCCCGTCAGCAGCGTGGACACGAGCACCAGCAGCACCGCCACGCGGTTGCGTCGCGAGACGCGCTTGCGCTCGTCGACCTCGGCGTAGCGGATGTCGCGGATCATGCGCGCGACGTCGCGGCGCGACGGGTCGTGCAGCAGGATCTCCTGCAGCCACGCGATCGCGTCCTGCGGGTGTCCGGCCTCGACCTGCTCCTCGGCGTTGCGCATCAGGCGCTCGACGAGCTCCTCGAGGTTGCCCTCGCGGCGCATCAGCGACGACAGGTCGCGTTCGACCTCGCGGGCCTCGGGCTCGTTCTTCAACAGCAGCTCGAGCAGGCCGCGGGCGCGGTCCGTCTCACCGGCGTTCTCGAGCAGCACGGCCAGCCGCCGCCCTTCGGCCGCGAGCGAGATCTTGTACCGCTTCACGATCGCCGGGTGCGCCAGGCCCAGGATGAGCAGCGCCTCGAGGCGCCGCGTGTTCCCGGGGTCGTCGCACAGGCTGTCGACGAGCGCGCCGGCGAACGTCATCGCCGTACGGCGATCCACGTCTTCGGCAGCGCGCTCCATCTGGGCGCGCAGGTCGCTGCCCGCGTGCGTCTGACCCTCCGGGGGATCGGTCAGAGCGCTGACCACGTCGTCCACGAGCAGCTCGGCTTGCGTCTTGCTTCCCATCAATGTTCGATACCCTTTCCGGCCGGTTCTCCCCCTCCGAACTGGATCCGGGCTCGTAACCCATGCCTCGTATCGGGAGGTCCGCGAGGCGATCTGTAGGGGTTCCGAGGCGTCTCCGACGAATGTGCCGGGGTGGCTCCGGCGGCAGAGAGGAGGCCCGGACCGCGGCGCGCGGCCCGGGCCCCGTAGGTGTCCCGAGGGGTCCTCTAGAAGACGATCGGGGCCGAGATGGCGCCCGCCGTGTTGCCCGCGCTGTCGGGCAGGCCCGCCGCGATCTCGATCTGGTCGCCCGGCGCGGGCGCCGAGAGCATCAGCACGCGCACGTGGTCGCCGGCGATGCGCTGCACGTCGATGACCGTCTGGCCGCCGCTGCAGGTCCAGTTGAAGATGTCGGTCGCGAAGGTCGCGTCGACGTCCTCGTCGAAGAGCACCTCGACGTCGTAGCCGCCCGTGTCCTCGCGGAAGTTCACGTAGCAGACCTGGACGCCGGGGGCCGTGGAGTCACCGGTGACCGTGCCGCCGAGCTCGACGGGGGTCGCGGACATCGCGTTGCCCGACGGGTCGGTGACGTTCGCCACGGCGACGCGCACCGTCTGCGAGACGTCCAGCTCGACGCCGGAGGCCAGGTAGATGATCACCGAGGTCGTCGTGCTGTCGTAGACCGCCAGCGCGTCGGCCAGGCTCTTCGCCGTGCCGTTCGTCACGGTGTAGTTGCCCAGCTCCGTCGCCGTGTCGGGGTCGAGCGGCTCGTTGAACACGACCGTGACCGTGTCGCCGCCGTCGCCGGGGACGCTCTCGCCGCTGACGGAGACCAGGAGGGGCGTGTTCGCCTCCGCCCCGGCGACCGTGCGGGTCAGCGCGCCGCTCGCGTTCGTCGCGAGGTCGGCGACCGAGAAGTCCAGGTCGAAGCCCGCCGTGGGCTGGACCGCGAAGGTCACGCGCACCGAGCGCGGGCCGATCATCTCGGCGGCCGTGGCCACGTTCACCGTGTTGTAGGTGTAGTTGCCGGCCGTCTCCGCCGTGGTCGGGTCGAGCGCCTCGTCGGCGGTCACGATGACCGAGTTGAGCGTCGACGGGTCGACGCGGACGTCCGAGACGCCGATCGTCGGCGAGACGTTGTCGCCCGCGGTCGCGACGCCGAGGTCCGAGATCGGGCCGGACAGCTCGACGCCCTGCGCCGTGCGCAGGCCGTCCACGACGATGTCGTAGCTGCGGCCGAAGTGGAAGCTGTCGGCGGTCGTCGAGTCGAGCGTGATCAGCACCGTGCGGTCGCCGTCGAACGCGAAGGTCGCGGTCGACAGGTCGGGCGTGTGCACGCCGTCGCTGACCGAGTAGTTCGTCGGGTCCTCGATCCCCCACGGGCTCATCGGCACGTCGAAGCGCACCTCGAGCGTGTCGTTGCGCTCGCCGCTGATCGCCGAGATCGGCGTGGCGACGGGGTCGTGCGCGGGCTCGCTCGCGTCCTCGGCGGAGAGCGCCATGCCGCTGACGGGGAACATGTAGTTGCCCGCCAGGTCGCTGATGCCCATGACGGTCAGCGTGTCGGAGGGCGCGACGATGAACCCGTAGGACAGGCGCACGCCGAGGCCGTCGTCCAGCACCGTCGCCGCGATCGGGCGACCGCGGAAGCTCGCGCCGCTGTCGTACAGGTCGTAGCGCGATCCGGCGACGTTCGTCGACGCGTCGTAGAGGTCGTCCAGGCGCTCGCAGTGCTCGTTGAAGTAGACGACGACCTCGTCCACCTCGACGGCGTCGAGCCACGCGTGGTGCGCGTAGGGACGGCCCTTCTCGCCGGCGACGACCTCGTCGAGGCTGCCCGCGACGATCGTGTTGCCCGCGATGTCGCGCATGGTCGAGACGCTGACGCGGCAGCTCGCGGCGCCGTGCAGGTCGATGTCGCCCGAGCCGTCGAAGACGAACTCGGCGCGGCGCAGCGACGTGTTGTAGGTCAGCGTCGTGCCGGTCAGGTCACGCGCCGAGCCGATCGGCGACTCGAAGGTCCAGTTCGCCAGGTCGGCCGCTTCCGACGCGATCATGTCGTCGTTGAAGTAGACGTAGAGCGTGTCGTTGTCCGGGCCCTCGACGGCGGACGCGTCGGCCGAGGTCGCGCTCGGGGCGGCGCTGTCGGTCGAGAACACGACGATCCCGGTCTGCGGCGCGGGCATCACGTTGCCCGCGAGGTCCTCCAGCGCGCTGCACGAGATCGTGTGGTCGCCGGGCACGACGGGCGCGTCGCACACGATGCGCACGCTGTTCAGGTTCGGCAGCAGGGTCGCGCTGACGACGTTGACGCCGCCGGTCACCGACCAGTTGCCCGCGTTCTGCGCCGGGGCGGTCTCCAGGTCCTCGCTGAGCGAGATGTCGACCGTGACGCCGGTCGAGTCGATCGAGCGGTTCTGCGACGCGACGAAGGCGACCACGTCGTCGGTGTCACCGGCGGCGTTGCCCGTCGCGGCCGTCGAGAAGCTCTCGCCGTCCACCTCCGTGATGCCGCCCGGTGTCAGCGTCCACGCGTCCCCGTTCTTCATGTCGAAGTCGAGGTCGATGCGCAGGTTCTTCGTCAGCAGGTCGTAGGTCAGCGTCTGGTTGCTCATCGTGACGGGGCTGCCGTCGACGACCAGCGTCCAGTTGGAGGGGTCCTCGCACTCGTCCTCGACCAGCGCCTGCGTGAAGACGACGTCGATGTAGTCCCCGCCGAGGTCCTCGACGGTGACCGCGTCCTCGGTCGTGTAGCCGTTCGCCACCGGCGAAGGCTGCGCGATCGCCGTGACGCCGCCGGCGTAGGCGTTGCCGTGCGCGTCGACGAGGTTCGCCAGCGTCACGGTGTCGGTGCCGGGGATCATCGGGCGCGAGAAGCTCACGCGCACGACGGTCTCGCTGGGCAGCGTGACGCTGGTCGCGATGTCCGGCAGCGCGATCTGGAAGTTCGCCAGCGACGCGCAGAACACCGGGTCCATCGCCTCGTCGAAGGTGTAGTCGACGACGCGGCCGAACTCGTCGGCGGCCAGGTTCTGGTTCGCGGAGACGAGCGAGGGCGCGACCGCGTCACCGCTGGCCGTGCCGTTCTTGGTCGTCGTCGGGACCGGGACGTCGGCGACGCTCGTCACGGTCTGCGCCGCGAAGGTGAACGCCGAGTGCAGGTTCGCGCCCGAACCCAGCGTGACGCTCATCACCTGCGTCACCGGATCCAGGTCGAAGGTCGACCCCGTCAGGTCCAGCGGCGTGCCGTTCACGGTCAGCAGCCAGTTGGTCGTGTCCTCGGCGACCGTCTCGACGACGCGCGGGCCGCTGAAGGTCACCGTGAAGGTGTCGCCGCCGTGTCCCGCCACCATCGTCGCGGGGCTGATCGTGAAGTCGGGCGCCGTGGCGTTCGTCGTCCCGACGGCCGTCCACACGGCCGGGATGCCGCCCAGGCCGACCACGCGCACCTGGTGCGAGGGCGTGACCCGCGCGTCCCAGGTGACGGTCGCCTGGTTGCCGGCGATCACGACGCCGGTCGCGGACTGTCCGCCGTCGGCCTCGAAGTTCGCCGTCGTCGCGCCGGTCGGCGCCACCGTGAACGTGAACACGGTGGTCAGGCCGTCGGGGTCGGCGGTCTGATCCTGTACGGCGCTGCTGAGCCCGAGGGCGGGCGTCGAGTCCGAGCTGGAGCTGCTGCACGCCGACAGGGCGAGCGGCAAGCAGGTGGAGATCGTCAGCAGGAGGGTGTTCCTGAGGTTCATGTCGGCGGGGTCCTCGATGGCAACTCTTCGATGGAGCTCCGCCTCGGCAGACCGTGGGGACGGCTGGGGACTCCGAGGGGAAGCGGAAACCGCGGCGCCGCGTGGGGGCGGCACCGTCGCGCTCCTCATCGGGACGCCGAGCGTTCCGGCTTGAGGCCCCGCCCCGGATCCCGCGCCCCTCCCCTCCCTCCGGCGGGGCGGGCGGCCCGCTCGAGCGCGGTCCGACGCCGCGTCGCGGCCGGACGAGCGCCGCCCGCGACCGGCGCTGGGCGTCCGGCCGCGGGCGGCTGGGGGGAGCGTGGGGATCGGCTCCGCGGGGCCCGCTCGGCGATCGCGGCCGAGCGGCGCGCCCCTACAAGAAGCTGGGGCGCAAGACGGTCTCGCTGAACGACAGGCCGCTCGCGTCGCGGAAGGCCGCCTGGACCGCGAGGTGCAGGCCGGGCAGGCGCGGGCCGTTCGGCAGCGGGATCGCGAGCTCCGCGACGCCGTCCTTCACCGGCGCGGCCAGCACGCGCAGGCCGCGGCGGTCCAGCGCCAGGCCGTTGCCGAAGGGCGTCGCGCGTTCGGCGCCGACCAGGAACAGCGCGGCCGTGGCCGGGCCGGCGTCGGCGGCGAGGTGCAGCACGCCGCCGGGGCGCGCGGGCTCGACCAGCTCCAGGTCGCGCTCGCCGGTGTCGTACAGGCGCAGCTCGCCGGTCGTGCCGACCTGGTTCGCGTGCAGGTGCTTCGCGGCGACCAGCAGGCGCGTGCCGCTCTCGTCCAGGTCGAGCGCCATGACGCTGCCGGGCAGGTCGACCGCGATCAGCGGCTCCGCCTCGGCCAGGTCCAGCAGCACGACCTCGGGGTCGTCGTCGCCGTCGCCCCACGCGCCGAAGGCGACGCGGCGGCCGTCGGCGGAGACTTCCAGCGCGCTGGGAGAGTTCTGCAGGCCGCCGGGCGTCCCGGGGAAGGCCAGCTCGCGCAGGCTCGCGCCGGTGAGGCCGTCGAGCACCTCGAAGCGCGCGTCCACGCCCGTCACGTGGTTCCACCACCCCACCGCGACGACCGCGCCGTCGCCGGAGAGGTCGACGAGCTTGGCCAGCTCGCCGGGTCCGGCGGTCAGGAGCCGCGACTCCGCGTAGACGCCGGCCTGTTCCTCGAGCAGGCGCACCTGCCCGAAGCCGCCGACGGCGAGGCGGTCGCCGTCCGCGTCGAAGGCCACGGCGGGCGTCGCCGTGAACAGCGTCTCGTCGTGCATCGGCTGCAGCCACTCGTCGAAGACGCGCAGCCGGTTGCCGGTGACGACGGCCAGGCGCCGACCGTCCGCGGACAGCGTCGCCGCGTCGAGCGCGCCGCCGTCGAAGGTGTGGTCGATGACCATCGTGCCGGTGTCGAGGTCGACGCCGCAGACGTACAGCTCGTCCAGCGCCGGGTCGGCCATCAGCAACACGCCGCGCTCGCCGGCGTCGTCCACGAGGACGCGCGCGGCCAGGTTCGCGTGGAAGACCAGGTCGAGGCGCCAGCCGGGCGCGAAGTCCGCGCCGCGCGCGGCGGCCACCGCGTCGTAGCGCGCGAGGTGCACGTCGCGGATCGCGGGGTTGCCGTTGTGGCTCTGCGACAGGACGAACAGGCCGTCGCGCGACCGGGTGGTCGCGACCTCGAGCGCGCCGGCGAGCGGCGCGTCGAAGGTGTCGGTGTAGAGCGGCGCGGCGAGGCCGGCGGAGGCGGTCGCGTCGAGGGCGACGCGCGGGGTCGCGCCGCGACCGACGGACCAGCACAGCTCGTCGTCGCCGGCGAAGCCGACCGAGGTCGGGATCCACGCGTCGGCGACCGGCGCGGGGCGGATCCAGCGCAGGGCGGGATCCTGGAAGGGCGCGTCCTGGGCCCCGGCGGCGGGCGCGAGGACGGCGGAGAGGGCAGGGAGGAGGAGGAGGGCGGCGGTTCGGCTCTGGATCATGCGCGGTCTGGGGGGGGTGGCCTTCCGGAGGTGGCGGCGGGCCGGGGGTCCACTGAACCGTACCCCCGGATGGACAGCGGGGCGGATCCGCCCCCTCCGCGCCCGCAAAGCGCTGTCCATGCGCCACTTAGGGCGACCGAAACCCCGCGCGCCCCCTGTCGGACCGGGCGCCTTGCCCCTTGCGGCCGGGGCCCCGCGGGGGAATACTGTCCGCTCGAAACGTGGCACGGGGAGAGATCCGGCGCGAGAGCCGGACGCCGAAGGGGCAAGCGCGACGCGCGAAACTCTCAGGCAGAAGGACCCGCGCCGCGAGACCACCTGGACCAACCGGCCTCCGCGGGCCGGACCGAACAGGGGCGCCCGAGCGACCGCTCGCGCGCCCCTGCTTTCGTTCCCCCCCACCGCGAGTCCGCTCGCCCGCGACCGCCGCCCTCTCAGCCCGTCCGCCGCTGGGCGACTTCGCCGCACCCTTCACCAACGCCCTCGTCATGAAGCAGACGCCCCTGCGCGACACGCACCACGCCCTCGGAGCCAAGATGGTCGACTTCGGCGGCTGGGAGATGCCGGTCCAGTACGGACCGATCCTGGACGAGGCGCGTTGCGTGCGCGAGCGCGCCGGCCTGTTCGACCTCGGCCACATGGGGCGCGTGCAGGTGAACGGCGAGGACGCCGTGGCGTACCTCGACCGCCTGGCGACGAACCACGTCGCGAAGATCCCGACCAACTCGATCCGCTACTCGCTGTTCTGCAAGGAGGACGGCGGGCCGATCGACGACCTGCTCGTCTACAAGGGCGACGACCACGTGTACCTGGTCGTGAACGCGTCGAACACGGACGTCGTGCTGGAGTGGATGCGCGCGCACACCGGCGGCTTCGACGTCGAGATCGACGACCAGACCGCGACGACGACGATGATCGCGCTGCAGGGCCCGAAGGCGCTCGAGGTGCTGAAGCAGGTCACGACGGACTGCGACCTCGACGCGCTGGGCTACTACAAGTTCACCTTCGGAACCGTCTGCGGCGTGCCGAACACGCGCATCAGCCGCACGGGCTACACCGGCGAGAACGGCTTCGAGGTGTACTTCGCGAACGAGCACGCGCAGCGCGTGTGGGACGGCATTCGCGAAGCCGGCGAGTCGGCGGGCGTGCAGCCGATCGGCCTGGGCGCGCGGGACACGCTGCGCCTGGAGGCCGGCATGCCGCTGTACGGCCACGAGATCGACCGCGAGCACGACCCGATCCAGGCCGGCCTCGCGTTCGGCGTGTCCTTCAAGGAGGAGAAGGGCGACTGGATCGGCCGCGACGCGCTGGCGAAGATCGCCGAAGCTCCGACGCGCGCGCTGGTCGGCTTCACCACCGACGGCAAGCGCGTGCCGCGCCAGGGCTACGCGCTGATGCGCGGCGACGAGCACCTCGGCGACGTGTGCAGCGGCGCCGTGTCGCCCACGCTCGACACGAACATCGGCACGGGCTACGTCCCGGTCGAGCTCGCCGTCCCCGGCACCGAGCTGGAGATGGACATCCGCGGCAAGCGCCAGACCGTGAAGCTCGTCGAGCAGCCGTTCTACTCGCGCACGCGCAAGAAGAGCTGACCCGCAACGATCACGGGGCGCGACGCGTCCCGCTCCCATCCCTCGCGGTCGACCGGCCGCGCCCCCACACCCCAGGAGGAGTGGTCCGCCACTCGAACCCCATGCGCCCCGACGACCGCAAGTACCTGTCCTCGCACGAGTGGATCAAGATCGACGGTGACACCGGCATCATCGGCATCACCGACTTCGCCGTGCAGGAGCTCTGCAGCGGCAACGAGTCCGACCTGGTCTACTGCGACCTGCCCGAGGAGGGCCGCGTCGTGGAAGCCGGCGAGACCTTCGGCGAGATCGAGTCGGTGAAGGCCGTCGCCGACCTCAACGCGCCGCTCGGCGGCGAGGTGATCGAGGTCAACTCCGCGATCGAGGACCACCTGGAGATCCTGGCCGACGACCCGTGGGAGCGCGGCTGGCTGATCAAGATCAAGCTCGCGGCCAAGACCAGCGACGCCCTCCTCGACGCCGCCGCGTACGAGGACGTCGTCGCGCAGGAAGCCTGACCGGACCCCGGAGGACCCCATGCCGTTCATCCAGAACACCGACGCCGACCGGGCAGAGATGCTCGCGGCGATCGGCGTCCGCTCGATCGACGAGCTCTTCGAGCAGATCCCCGCGGACCTGCGCGTCAAGGCCCCGATCGACGTCCCCGAAGGCGTCTCCGAGAACGAGCTCTGGGCCGAGCTGACCGAGCTCGCGTCGTGGAACTCGACCACGGAGAAGGGGTCCTTCCTGGGCGCCGGCCTCTACCGGCACTACATCCCCACCGTCGTCGACGCGCTGCAGGGACGCCAGGAGTTCGTCACGGCCTACACGCCGTACCAACCCGAGGCCAGCCAGGGCACGCTCGTCGCCTTCTTCGAGTTCCAGTCGATGGTCGCCGAGCTGTGCGGCATGGAGGTCGCGAACGCGTCGATGTACGACGGCAGTTCCGCGGTCGCCGAAGCCGTGCTGATGTCGACGTCGATCACGCGCAAGCGCACGAAGGTCGTGCTGTCGGCCGGCCTGCACCCGCACACGCGGCGCACGGTGCGCACCTACCTCGGCGCGACGGACCTCGAGGTCGTCGTGGCGCCGATCGGCGACGACGGGCGCACGGACTTCTCGGGCCTGATCGACGACCGGACGACCGCCGTGGTCGTGCAGTCGCCGAACTTCTTCGGCGTGATCGAGGACCAGGCCGCGGTCGCCGCCGAGGCGAAGCAGGCGGGCGCGGTGTCGATCGCGTCGGTCTACCCGATCGCGCTCGGCCTGCTGCAGTCGCCCGGCGAGGCCGGCTTCGACATCGTCGTGGGCGACGGCCAGTCGCTGGGCGTGCCGATGGCGATGGGCGGCCCGTCGTTCGGCATCTTCGCGACGAAGAACGAGTTCGTGCGCAAGATGCCCGGCCGCATCGTCGGACAGACGGTCGACGGGCAAGGGCGCCGCGGCTTCGCGCTGACGTTCCAGACGCGCGAGCAACACATCCGCCGCGAGAAGGCCACCAGCAACATCTGCACGAACAACGCGCTGATGGCGCTGCGCGGCGCGATCTACATGGCCGCCGCCGGGCCCGAGGGCCTGCGCGAGGTCGCCGAGCACTGCCTGGCGAAGGCGCAGTTCGCGGCGGACCAGCTGGCCGCGCTGCCGGGCTTCGAGCTGCCGTACGCGGCCGCGGGCCACTTCAACGAGTTCGTGCTGCGGTGCCCCGTGCCCGCGCGCGAGGTGAACCGCGCGATCGACGCCGCCGGCATGATCGGCGGCCTGGCGATCGCGGACCACGTCGCCGGCGCGGACGAGCGCGACCTGCTGCTCGCGTTCACCGAGCTCACGACGCGCGAGCAGATCGAGCGCCTGGTCAAGACCCTCTCCTCCCTCTCGCAGACCGTCTCGGTCGGGTGACGCCATGAACAAGGACCTCCTCCTCTACGAGAAGAGCAAGCCCGGCCGCCGCACGCTGCGCCTCGGCGCGCTCGACGTCCCCGCCGCCGACACCTCGCGGCTGCCGCAGGGTTCGCTGCGCGCGAAGCCGGCCGTGCTGCCCGAGGTCGGCGAGCTCGAGCTCGTCCGCCACTACGTGCGCCTGTCCAAGAAGAACGTGTCGATCGCCGACTCGTTCTACCCGCTGGGCTCGTGCACGATGAAGTACAACCCGGTGACGAACGAAGCCGCGGCGGGCATCGAGGGCTTCCGCCACGTGCACCCGTTCCAGGACGCGGGGCGCATCCAGGGCGCGCTCGCGGTGTGGAAGCGGCTCGAGGACGCGCTCGCCGGCGTCACCGGCCTGCCCGCCGTCACGATCCACCCCGCGGCCGGCGCGCAGGGCGAGCTGGCGGCGCTGCTGGTCGCCAACGCGCACTTCCGCGCGAAGGGCGAGAGCGGGCGCAACGTCGTGCTGATCCCCGACTCGGCGCACGGCACGAACCCCGCCTCGGCGGCGATCGCCGGCCTGCGCGCGGTGACGGTCAAGTCCGGCGCCGACGGCCTCGTCGACCTCGCCGACCTGAAGGCGAAGCTGGGCGACGACACGGCGGTGTTCATGATCACGAACCCGTCGACGCTCGGCCTGTTCGAGACGCGCATCGCCGAGATCTGCGCCGCGGTGCACGACGCCGGCGGCCTGGTCTACATGGACGGCGCGAACCTGAACGCGATCATGGGCGTCGCGCGCCCCGCGGACTTCGGCGTCGACATGATGCACATCAACCTGCACAAGACCTTCTCGACGCCCCACGGCGGCGGGGGTCCGGGCGCCGGTCCGATCTGCGTCACCGAGGAGCTGCGCCGCTTCCTGCCGTCGCCGCGCGTCGTCGAGGACGGGAACGGCCTGCGCCTGGACTACGACGCGCCCGACTCGATCGGCATGCTGCGCGGCTGGCCGGGCAACTTCGGCGTGGTGCTGCGCGCGTTCGCCTACATCCGCCGCCTGGGCCGCGAGGGCATCCGCCGCGCCGCCGAGAACGCGGTGCTGAACGCGAACTACCTGCGCGTGAAGCTGAACAAGACGTACCACGTCCCGTTCGACCGCCTGTGCATGCACGAGTTCGTGTGCAACACGCGCCACCAGCGCCAGCACGGCGTGCACGCGGTCGACATCGCGAAGCGCCTGATCGACATGGGCCACCACCCGATGACGATCTACTTCCCGCTGGTCGTCAGCGAGGCGATGATGATCGAGCCGACGGAGACCGAGTGCAAGGAGACGCTCGACGCCTTCGTCGACGACATGTTGCAGATCGCGAAGGAGTGCGCGGAGGAGCCCGACAAGCTGCACGCCGCCCCCGTGACGACGCCGGTCGGCCGCCTGGACGAAGGGCGCGCGGTGAAGGACCCCGTGCTCTGCTACACCTGCGGCTGACGCCGCGAACGACGTGCGCGACTGGCGCGTGATCGAGACCTGGGGAGCGCCTCCCGGCTTCAACATGGGGCTGGACGAGGCGCTCCTCCTCGATGCGGACGCGCCGCCCACGCTGCGGCTCTACACCTGGGATCCGGACACGCTCAGCCTGGGCTACTTCCAGCGCTGGGTCGACGTGCCGGGGACCGCGCGGGCCGGCGCGGTCGTGCGTCGCCTGACCGGCGGCGGCGCGATCCACCACGTGAACGAGCTGACGTTCTCGCTGGTCACGAGCGCGGACGACCCGCTCTACCGCGGGCCGGTGCCCGAGTCCTACGCGCGCGTGCACGCCTGCGTCGCGCGCGCGCTCGGCGACTTCGGCGCGCGCGCCGCACTCGCGGGCGAGGGCCCGCTCGACTCCGACCGCGCGGACACGGGCATGTGCTTCCACGCGTCGACGCCGCTCGACCTGGCGTGGGGCGGGCGCAAGGGCGTCGGGTCGGCGCAACGGCGCACCGGCGGCCGCGTGCTGCACCACGGCTCGATCAAGCTCGGCACCTCTCCGCTGGAGGGCGACATCGCGACGGTCGCGGCGACGGGCGCGACGGCGACGCCCGAGGAGGTCGGGCGCGCGCTGCGCGCGGCGCTCGCCGAGGCGCACGCGATCGCCTTCGCGGGCGGCGAGGCGTCCCCGGCCGAGCGCGCGCGGGCCGACGAGCTCGGCGCCCGCTACACCGACCCGGCCTTCCTGCGCCGGCGCTGAGCGCCGGGGGGGCGCCGCGCTGCCGCGCTGCCGCGTGCTGCGCCACCGCGCCCGTTCCCCGCGCCCGTTCCTCGGGCCCGCCGGCCCGTTCTCCCCCCTCCGCGGCCCGCTCGAGGGGGCTCCGGCCCGTACCTCCCCGCGATCCCCCCAGCCCGGCCCCGCCCGCGGCACCCGCTCGGAAGTTTCCTGGAAACTCCCTGGCAGCCTTCTCGGCGGTGCGTGAGAATCCGGACGAGCCCCCGGCGCCGGGGGCGCCCGCAACTCGATCCCCCGGAGCCCCCGATGCGTCGCCCCACGACCTCCACGCTGCTCGCCGCCTCCCTGCTCCTCGCGCTCGGCGCGTCCTCCTCCTCCGCGCAGTGCGCCGTCGACGGCTTCGAGCCGAACGACGACTGCGCGAGCGCGGCGGTGCTCGCCCCCGGCGTCCACGCCGGGCTGACCTGCCAGGGCTCCGCCGCGCCGGGCGGCGCGGACCCCGACCACTACCGCGTGACGCTGGGCGTCGGCCAGCAGATCGACGCGCGCATCCGCTACGCCCACCAGGCGTCGCGCGCGCTCGACCTGCTCCTGCTCGACCCGTCGGCCCCGACCTGCGACGCGCAGGGCGGGCTGCTGGACCGCAGCGCGACGGGCTCCGACGAGGAGCGCCTCGTCTGGACGAACGGGGGCACCTCCCCCATGGACGTGATCGTCGCGGTCGTGCCCAGCGCGGCCGCCGGCGGCGCGACGGCCTGCGCGGACTACGAGCTCGACGTCGCGGTCGGTCCGGACCCCTGCGCGCAGACGCCGGCGCCGGACGACGCGTTCGAGCCGAACGACACCTGCGCCGCGGCGTCCGCGCTGCCGGCCGGCGGCGCGTGGACCGACCGCTACGTCTCGAACACGGACCCCGACTACTACCACGTCACCGTCGCGCCGAACGAGATCGTCAGCTTCCAGACGACGGATGACGCGCAGGCGCCGCTCGTGTTCCTCGACCTGTTCTCGGACGCGCTGTGCCAGACGCACGTCGACAGCTCGGGCGTCGCGAACGCGAACAGCGTCGTGTGGGTGAACCGCGGCGCGGTCCCGGTGGACGTGACGCTGCACGTCACGACGCAGCTCGGCGTGCTGTGCGGCCTCTACGACCTCGAGGTCGTCGTCACGCCGGATCCCTGCCTGGCGCCGCAGGACGACGTCTACGCGCCGAACGGCACCTGCGCGTCGGGCGCCGTGCTGACGCCGGGGACGCACACCGGCCTGCTGGTCGACTACCCCGTCGCGGACTACTTCCGGGTGTCGGTGCCGGCGGACCAGGTGCTGACGGTCGACCTGGAAGCGATCACCGGCGTCAACGGCGAGTTGGGCTTGCGCCTGTACGAGGACGTCTCCTGCCAGGCGCTGATCGACCAGTCGTCGTGGTCGACGCCGCAGTCCGTGACGACGGGGCTCTCCCCCAGCGCGACGCGCGACTACTACGTGAACGTCTACGCGCTGGGCTTCCCGACCGACTGCAACGAGTACGCGCTGCAGGTCACGCTGACGCCCGACCCGTGCGCCTCGATGTCGGACGACCTGCTCGAGGACAACGACGCGTGCACCTCTCCGACCGTGCTGGCGCCCGGCGTCCACACGTCGTTGTTCGCGAGCGTCGGCGACGAGGACTACTACCGCATGACCGTGGCGCCGAACGAGCGGGTCTACGCGCAGATCAGCCAGCCGGACGGCTCCGGCGCGCGGCTGGGCGTGTCCCTGCGCGACGCGCAGACCTGCCAGAACCTGCTCGACTCCGGGGGATCCAGCGACGGCGCGGACACCGAGTGGTCGAACTTCGGCGCGACGCCGGTGGACGTCGTGCTCTGCGTCGAGGTCGTCGGTACGGAGCGCGGGGGCTGCAACCCCTACGACCTGTTCGTCGACGTCTCGCTCGACCCCTGCCTGACCGCGCCCGACGACGCGTTCGAGCCGAACGACGACTGCGCGACGGCGACGAACCTCCAGGAAGGCTCCTACCCGGGGCTGTTCGTGCGCAAGTCGAGCGCCGACTACTACGTCGTGAACCTGGCGTTCGGCGACCAGATCGAGTCCCACGTGGACTGGCCGACCGTCGGCGCGGACGTGCGCTTGCGGCTGTACTCGGAGTTCCCGCAGACCGGCACCTGCGGGGACGGATCCAGCACCGTCGCGCAGGGCTTCGGGTCCAACGGGACGCGCAGCCTGATCTGGACGAACGATCAGCCGAGCGGGACCTTCTTCCTGGAAGTGTCCATCACGAGCTTCAGCGGCGAGGACTGCACGGACTACGACCTGACGCTGCTGGACGACGGCGTGCCGACGGCGACCCCCTTCTGCTTCGGCGACGGCTCGGCGGACGCAGGCCAGGGCCCGACCTTCTGCCCCTGCGCGAACGAGAGCGCCGTGAACGCCGAGGAGGGCTGCCAGAACAGCCTGGGCCACGGCGCCAAGCTCCTCGCGTTCGGCTCCGCCAGCGTCGCGCTCGACGACCTCGTCCTGCGCGTCGAGCAGGCGCGCCCGAACCAGCCCAGCCTGCTGGTGCAGGGTTCGACGGCGATCGCGACGCCGTTCAAGGACGGCGTGCTCTGCATGGGCAACCCGACCGAGCGCGTCGAGATCGTGGTGCTGGACGCGAGCGGTGTCGGCGAGACCGTCTCGTCGATCGTGACCGAGGGCTTCGTGTCGCCCGGCGACACGCGCTACTACCAGCAGTGGTACCGCGACCCGCAGGTCTCGCCCTGCGGCAGCGGTTCCAACTTCTCGAGCGCGCTCCGCGTGGACTGGGTGCAGTAGCGCCCGCTTCCCGGAGGCGCCTTGCCCGAAGGTTCCGTGCCGTGCCCGAAGGTACCGCGCCGGGTGCAGAATCGTCGGGTCAGCGGAGCGGGGGCGGCCTTCGGCCGCCCCCGCTCCGCTGACCCGACGATCTTGCACCCGGCACGGTACCTTCGCTCAGCGCATCACGCGCGACCGGGCTCGCTCAGTCGACGTGGCCGCGCTCGTTCGCGTGGCCCGGGTGGCGCACGATCTCGCCGCCGATCATGTAGATCACGTCCTCGGCGATGTTCGTGACGTGGTCCGCGATGCGCTCGAGGCTGGAGGAGACCGACAGCATCGAGTTCGCGGGCTCGACCAGCGTCGGGCACTGCTTCATCTGCTCGCGCATGCGGAAGAAGATCTCGCGGTGGATGCGGTCGATGCGGTCGTCGTCCATGCGCACCTTGCGCGCGAGCTCCACGTCGCCCCGCGCGAACGCGTCCAGCGCGCGGCGCAGCAGGTTGATCACGAGGTCCGCGAGCTCCAGCAGGTCCTGCGGCAGCACCGGGTCCTTGGTCGTGTCGGAGTAGAGGTCCAGGACGCGCCGCGCGATCTTGGCGGCGAGGTCCCCGATCCGCTCGAGGTCGTTGTTGATCTTCAAGCAGGCCGCGATGAACCGCAGGTCCGTCGCGACGGGCTGGTGGATGGCGAGGACGCGGATCGCCTCCTCCTCCACCTCGATCTCACGCGAGTCGATCTCCGCGTCGCCGGCGATCACCGAGCGCGCGAGGGCGTTGTCGCGGTTCGCCAACGCGGCGGTGGCGCGGCGGATCGCTTGCTCCGCCAGCGTGCTGGCCTCCAGCAGCCGACGCTTCAGCAACAGGAGGTCTCGTTCGAGGTGCAACGTCATGGTCTCTCCGACAGGATGGAGAACCGAGGGTGTCGAATCAACCGAAGCGGCCCGTGACGTAGTCCTCGGTCTCGCGCAGGCGCGGCTGCATGAAGATCTCCTCGGTCGCGCCGTACTCGACCAGGCGACCCAGGTACATGAACGCCGTGTAGTCGCTGGTCCGCGACGCCTGCTGCATGTTGTGCGTCACCATCAGGATCGAGTAGTGGCCGCGCAGCTGGTCGATCAGGTCCTCGATCTTGCCGGTGGCGATCGGGTCCAGCGCGGAGCAGGGCTCGTCGAGGAGCAGCACCTCCGGCTCGGCCGCGATCGCGCGGGCGATGCACAAGCGCTGCTGCTGGCCGCCCGACATGCGCAGGGCGTTCGAGCTGAGGCGGTCCTTGACCTCCTCCCAGAGGCCGGCGCCCTTCAGGCTCTCCTCGCAGACCTCGTCGAGCACGTTCTTGTCGCGCACGCCGTCGATGCGCAGCGAGTAGACCACGTTCTCGTAGATCGACATCGGGAAGGGGTTCGGCTTCTGGAACACCATGCCGATGCGCTTGCGCAGCTCGATGACGTCGACCGTGCGGCCGTAGATCGAGTCGCCGTTCAGCGTCATCGCCCCGGCCGTCGTGACGCCGTCGATCAGGTCGTTCATGCGGTTGACCGACCGCAGCAGCGTCGACTTGCCGCAGCCCGACGGGCCGATCAGCGCCGTGACCTTGCCGCGCGGCACGTTCATCGTCACGTCGAACAGCGCCTGCGAGTCGCCGTAGTGCAGGTTGAAGTCCGCGATGCCGACGACGGCGTCCTCGCGACCGAGCTCCTCGTGGGTCTCGGTGTCGAACTTCTCGCCCTTCGAGATCGCCTCGAACACGCCGCCGATCGGCGCCGTCCCGCCCGAGGCTCGCTCGGCCTCGCGCGCAGGCGGGGCCTCGCGCTTCTGGCGGGGTTGCGGCGTGATCTCCTTCTCCATCTCCGAGTTGGTCGACTTCATGTCTGGATCAGATGTGGCTCGTCGAGAAGCGGGCGCGCAAACGGCTGCGCACGCGGATCGCGACGACGTTCAAGAGGACGATGATGGCGATCAGCAGCAGCGTGGTCGTGAAGACCATCGGCTTGGCCGCCTCCGAGTTCTGGCTCTGGAAGCCCAGGTCGTACACGTGGAAGCCCAGGTGCATGAAGCTGCGCTGGGCGTGCACGTACGGGAAGACGCCGTCGACGGGGAGCTCGGGCGCGAGCTTCACGGCGCCGACCAGCATCAGGGGGGCGACTTCGCCCGCGCCGCGCGAGATGGCGAGGATCACGCCCGTCATGATACCCGGTAGGGCCCGGGGCAGGACGATGCGGCGGATCGTCTGCCACTTGGTGGCGCCGCAGGCGTAGGACCCCTCGCGCATCGAGTTCGGGACGGCCGCCAGGGCCTCCTCGGTCGCCACGATGACCACGGGCAGCGTCAGGAGCGCCAGCGTCAGCGACGCCCAGAGGATGCCGCCCTTGCCGAAGGTCGGGTTCGGCAGCTCGGCGCGGAACAGCAGCTCGTCGACGCGCACGCCGACGAAGTAGCAGAAGAAGCCCAGGCCGAACACGCCGAACACGATGCTGGGGACGCCGGCCAGGTTGTTCACGGCGATGCGCACGGCGCTGATCAGGAAGCCCTGCTTCGCGTACTCCTTCATGTACAGCGCGGCGAGTACGCCGAAGGGCACGACCAGGATCGTCATGATCAGCGTCATGGCGATCGTCCCGAAGATGGCGGGGAACACGCCGCCGGCGCTGTTCGCCTCGCGGGGCTCGTCCGTCAAGAACTCCCACCAGCGCGACACGTAGACGCTCGAGGCGGACGCGACGCCGAGCTGGTTCGACGGCACCGCGCGCACGATGTCCGCGACCGGCGTCGACTGCACCGCGC
>JAUHYB010000236.1 GCA_030426745.1 bacterium | reverse complement strand
CCACCGTCGGTCGCGGACCTCGGCGTCGTGCCCTTCCAGGTAGGCGTTCGCCGTCCAGTTGCCGGCCGGCAAGCCTTCGATGCGGAACGTCCCGTCGGCGCCGGTGACGGCGCGCGCGCGGGACGACTGCTTGCGCGCGAACTCCTCCGCGGCGTCGCGCAGGACTTCCTGCAGGTCGTCGCGCGCCGGCCCCGCGGCGCCGCGCTCGTCGTACCTCGAACCCCGGAACACGATGCGGTCGAACACGACCAGCACGCCGGGGACGGGCGCGCCGTCGGCGTCGACCGTGCGGCCCGTGATCGCGCCGTCGCCGGTCGGGGCTGCGGCCGCGGGAGCGCGGTGCGTCGCGGCGAACTCGCGGACGGCGGTCTCGTCGACGCGGTGCGTCACGTCGGTCGGCGCGGCTTCGCGCTCGGACGCGCTCACGACCGGTGCGGCCAGCTCGCCGCCGCCCGGCGCCTCGGCCGCGCGCACGGCGCGCGAGGACTCGGGCTGCAACCGCGGTCGCGCGGCGGACGACGAGTCGGCGAACAACCAGTAGCCGAGCGCGCCTCCGCAGACGACCCCGACGAACAGACCCAGGACGAAACGAGCGACACCTGCGTTCACGGCTCTCTCCTCCGTGCGAACGATCGGATCGGGAAACACGCCGCGCGGAAGACGCGGCGCGCCGATCGTATCAGGGGCCGCTCGTCAGCAGCAGTCCACGCGCTACTCGCCCGCGCGGCCGCCCTCGGCAGCGCCCCCAGGGCCGCCCGCGGCGGCGCCGGCGTCCGCTCCCGCGATCACGCGCACGACGTCGCGCAGGCGATCGACCGCGACCTCCATCCGCCGGTAGTCCAGCGTGTCCGCGGTGTCGCCGTCGGTGTGGTAATGGTCGTTCCGGAAGTAGGAGGTGTCGGTCAGCATCACCGCGGTGATGTCCTGCTCCCAGTAGTTGCGGTGGTCGGACAGGTCGATGCCCTCGATCGGTCCGGGCGCGGCGAAGGAGACGACGCGCAGGCCCTCGCCCTGCATCGCGCCGTGCACCGTGCGGATCAGCTCCTGGTCGGCGGCGCGGCCGACGACGGCGAGAAAGTCGGCGCGCGTCCCGTACAGCTGTTCCATGCCGGGCATCGGGTAGGTCTGCGTGTCCTCGGCGTCGTCGAAGTAGCCCAGCATCTCGAGGCACAGCATGCCGCGCACCTCGACGCCGGACGCGGCGATCGCGCGGGCGTGGTGCGCGCTGCCCATGTCGTCGTCGCCGAACTGCGGCGGTTCCTCGAGCGTGTAGGCGACGAACTCGAGTCCCATCGCGAGGTCCATGTCGCGGACCTCGTGCGCGAGCGCCACCAACGCGGCGGTGCCGCTGGCGTTGTCGTCGGCGCCGGGGCGGTTCCCCCACGAGTCGTAGTGCGCCCCGATGACGAAGACGGGGCCGGTGTCCGGGCCGACGCGCGCGATGACGTTCGAGAAGCGCTCGCCGTCGATCGTGAACCACTGGCGCTCGACCTCGGCGCCGGCGGACTCGAGCTCCGCCTGGATGTAGGCCGCGGCCGCCTCGAGGCCGTCGGGTCGCGCGTACGAGCGCGGCGGATCGAGGGTCGACAGGTACTCGACGTGCGCGCGCAAGGTCGCGGCGTCGGTGCGATCGACGCGCGCGACGGGATCGGACTGCGAGACGCAGGACGCGGCGAGGAGGGCGAGGGTCGCGAAGCGGAGGGTGGGGATCATCGTGGGTTCGTGCGGGGAGCGGGGTGGCGTGCCCGAAGGTACCGTGCCGGGTGCAGGATCGTCGGGTTGGCGGACAGCGGCGGCCGAATGACCGCCGCTGTCCGCTAACCCGACGATCCTGCACCCGGCACGGTACCTTCGGGCACGACGCGTTCGAGGATGCGCGCGTGCCACTCGGCCAGGTCGTCGAGGTCGCGCGGGAAGCTCGCCGCCTCGACGAAGCGGCGGTCGGCCTCCGGCAGGTCGCGGTCCAGGTACCGCATCCCGAAGTCGAAGCGCTCGGGCGCGTGCTCCATGCGCAGGAGCTCGACGAGCGGCTCCAGCGCGAACCGCCGGTAGAACATCATCGCCTCCGCCGGGAAGCCGCGCGCGATCGCGCGGGTCACCAGCGGCGCGAACAAGCGCGTCGTGACCGCCAGCGTCTCGCGTCGCGCGCGCAGGCGCTCGTCGTGCGCGGCGCGGTCCAGGCGCTGCGGCCGCGTCCACTCGCCGCGGTCGAACCACACCAGCGGCTCGCCGTGGCGCTCGACCTCCAGGAACCGGCGCTCGGGCGGCAGCTCCGCCGGGATCACCACGAAGTCGACCATGTGGTGCGGGCTGGTCTCGGCGAGGCGCAGGAACTCCTGCTCGAAGCCGTGCCAGGTCGGCGCCGGCACGCGGTACGCGAGCTCGACCTCGCCCAGCTCGCCGAGCGCGTCGTGCAGGAGGTCGAAGCAGCGCTCGACGTCCTCGCCGCGCGCCACCACCTGCAGGTCGAGGTCCGAGAACTCGTCCGTCCGCCCGGTGGCGTCGCTGCCCCCCTGCCAGGCGGCCAGCGCGTAGGGCGCGCGCTCGAAGGCGGCGCGGAGGTGCGTGATCAGCTCGTCGCGGGTGGTCATGCGGGGTCGGCGGCGGCCTGCCGGTCGGGTCCTGCGGTCCGGGGTGCGGCGGTCGCGGGCGCCGGGTCGAGCGCCGCGCCGCGGTCCTTCCATCGTGCCCGGCGCGGCCCGCCGCGCCGTCCGGCCCACTGCGCGCGCCGCGCGCGGAGATTTCCACGCCCTCCCGGACCGACTCTCCCCGGGATCCACCTTCATGCCCCGGCGGGCGGGCGTTAAGCTCTCGCGCGACTTCGGCGGCCGGCGGGACCCCACGGGGGCTCGGCGATGCCGCGCGAGGTCGCCTCACCACTCGAAGCCAACCACAGACCAGCCTATTCCCATGAGTGTGCTCGTCGGCAAGCAAGCCCCCGACTTTGAAGCGCAAGGTGTCACCGCCGAGGGGACGTTCGAGCCCGTCAAGCTCTCCGCGCTTCGCGGGAAGTACGTCGTGCTCTTCTTCTACCCGCTCGACTTCACCTTCGTCTGCCCGTCCGAGATCATCGCGTTCGACAACCACCTCGCCGAGTTCAAGGAGCGCGGCGTCGAGGTCCTCGGCGTGTCCGTCGACTCGCACTTCACGCACCACGCGTGGCGCGAGACCGACCGCAACAAGGGCGGCATCGGCAAGATCGGCTACACGCTGATCGCCGACCTGAACAAGAACATCGCGCGCGACTACGACGTGCTGACCGCCGACGGCGCCGTCGCCTACCGCGGCCTCTTCCTGATCGACAAGGAAGGCAAGGTCCGCCACCAGGTCGTCAACGACCTGCCGCTGGGCCGCAACGTCGAAGAGGCGATCCGCATGGTCGACGCCCTGCAGTTCCACGAGAACCACGGCGAGGTCTGCCCCGCCAACTGGAACAAGGGCAAGTCCGGCATGAAGCCGAACGCCGAGGGCGTCGCCGCCTACCTGTCGGAGAACGCGGACAAGCTGTAAGCGACCCGCGCCCGCGAACACGACGAGCCCCCGCGCCGATCGACGGCGCGGGGGCTCGGTTCGTTCGATCTGCGGCGCGACCGCTCCGACTCAGATCCGCACCGTGTCCTGGTCCCAGTCCGGCCCGCGCATCGGCTGGTCGTTGAAGCGCGGCCCCATGCCGAAGGTGTTCATCTCGGCGGGCAGGGTCGTCTTGGCCAGGGTGGCCTCGACGCCGCGGGCCTCGAACTCGGTGCACAGCTCGGTCTTGCAGAACTCGAGGTAGCGGTGCACGCGGTGCGGGCGGGTCAGGTAGGCCTTGTTGTAGCCGCACAGGAACAGCGCGAAGTCGTCGGGGTTCTCGCGCACGTAGCGGTTCACCGCCTCGGTGACCTGCGGGTACAGGAAGTTGAAGTAGTCGTCGACGCAGACGACGCCGTCGTCCGCGAGCAGGCCGTTCGCGACCTCCAGGTCGTTCATCACGGCGCGCGCGGAGTGCTCGCCGTCGATGTGGATCCAGCGGAAGCTCTCGAAGGCGTCGACCATCATCGTGTCGCGCAGCAGCACGCGCGAGTCGGTCTCCAGCATCTGGTACGAGCTCGGCCCGTCGCCGTAGACCTCGCCGAGCGCGCGCTCGACGGTCGGCTGGTCGAACTGCTTGTCCACCAGCAGCAGCACCTCGCTCGAGGGGTCCGAGTGCAGCGCGAGCAGCGCGGCGCTCTTGCCCTTCCACACGCCGATCTCCAGCAGGTTGCCGGAGACGCCGTTGCGGCGCTGCCAGGACAGCATGGCGTCCCACGCCGCGGCGGACTCCACCGAGAACCAGCCCTCGATGCGGTGGTGCAGGTCGAGGTGCTCGGCGAAACGGGTCAGGGCGCCCACCTGGGCGGCCGTCGTGATGGTCGTGCTCATGGCGTTCAGGACTTGGGGAAGACGTACTGTTCGGCGACGCGCGCGGCGCAGTCCGCGAGGACTTCGTCGCGCACGTAGGTGTTCGTCCCGCGGTGCGGACAGTCGGCGCGCGCGGCGTAGAGCTGGAAGTACGGCTCCAGCAGGCGGTCGATCGCCAGGCGGTCGGCCTCGCTGTGGTACTCGAGGTAGACGACGTCGATCGACGTCAGGCGGTCCTCGATCGCGCGCAGGATCTCCAGCTCCAAGCCCTCGGTGTCCATCTTCAGGATCGAGATGCGCTCGTACGGCAGCGCGTCGAACGCCTCGCGCGTCGACCAGACCGAGATCCACTCGAAGTCGCCGGTGTTCTCGCCGTTCGGCTTCATCGAGTGCTGCATCGAGCTGTACTGGCCCGAGAAGAGCTGCGCCTCGCCGGTCTCCTCGCCCAGCGCGCGGTTCCACAGCTTCACGCCGTCGAACCCGCGCGTGTTCGCGCTGAGGTGGCGGAACGAGTCCTTGCAGGGCTCGAAGCAGGTGACGTGCGCGTCGGGGTAGTGCGACTTGAACCAGACCGTCGCCGCGCCGGCGTGCGCGCCGACGTCGACGATCGTCTCGGGGCGGTAGACGCCCGGGAACACGATCGGGTAGTCGTCGCCGCGCAGCACGGCCTCGACGAACGGTCGCAGGCCCGGCGCGGCGGTGAAGGTGAACTGCGCGGGGCGGCCCGCGATCACCAGGTCGATCACTTCGTCGGTGTGTGTGGTCGCGCTCACGCGGCGCCTCCCTTGGCTCCCAGGCTCTCCAGTTCGATCAGCATCCAGCGCCGGTGCGGCGCCACCCACTCGCGTTCGTTCGCGGCCTCGACGGCGCGCTCGATCATCGGCGCGACGCGCTCGCGGCCCTCGAAGCGCAGCCCGGCGAAGGCCGCCAGCGTCCAGGCGTCCGGCGATCCGGTCGCCATCAGCGGCGTCAACGCCTCCAGCGCCTCGCTCGCGCGGTCCTCGTACACGAGGCACTCCGCGCGGCCCAGCTGCGCCTCGTCGTG
>JAUHYB010000235.1 GCA_030426745.1 bacterium | reverse complement strand
AGCCGTCGTCCGCCTCCGTCACCAGCTCGACCTTGATGGTGCGGCGCGGGGTGAGGAGGATGTCGGTCACGCGCGACGAGAGCCCCATGACCTCGGCGGCGCGGTGGAAGTACTGGTGCGTGGCGGCGAGCATGGAGTCCCCTCCTCGTGGTCCTCGTGATCCGCGCCGCGGCCCGGGCGGCGCGCGGCGTCCATCCTAGTGCCCTGCGCGCCTCCCTCGAACCTGCAGCGAGGAACGAACCCGGATGAAGCTGACCCCCGTCTTCGCGCGCCGCGTGTTCCTGATCGCCGGCGTCTACGGACTCCTGGTCCTGGTCCCGCAGTACTTCGTCGAGCTGGGCGACGCCGGCGGCCCCGCCCTGGACCGGCCCGAGCTGCACTACGGCTTCGTCGGCGTCGCGCTCACCTGGCAGGTCGCGTTCCTCCTGATCGCGCGCGACGTGGTCCACTTCCGCCCGTTCATCCCCGTCGCCGTGCTGGAGAAGCTGTCGTTCGGCCTGGCCGCGGCGGCGCTCTACGCGGCCGGGCGCGTCGGGGCGGACGTGCTGGCGGCGGGGATCGTCGACCTCGCGCTGGGCGCGGCGTTCGCGCTGGCGTACCGCGCGGCGTCACCGACCGCGCCGGCGGCCGCGCGTTAGCGGCGGGTCAACGCGCGTCCCGCGCCGCGAGCACGGCGGCGACCCAGCGCCGCGCCGCCTCGCGCAGCTTGACGCGCTGCGTCCACGCGATCTGGTCCACGCGGCGCTCCAGGCGACGCTCGCGCTCGTCCTCCTCGAGCCCCGCGCCGGTGTCCGGCACGACGTCGTCCCAGTCGGCGCCCAGCGCGTCGGGCCAGTCGGGGCGCTCGTTCCCGCGGACGCGACCCTCGAAGGTGCCCGCGACGCCGAGCGCCGGCGCGTCCACCTCGGCCTCCAGCACGAAGTCGTCGTGACGGCTCGGGAAGTAGTAGGCGTAGCGGTAGCCGACCGCCTCGACGCGCACGCGATCGACCGGCGACCCGGAGGCGCGCCGCAGCGCGTCCCGCAGGTACCCGGCGAGGTCGGGCTCGACGACGACGGCGGTCTCGATGCGCCCCTTGCGGACGAACGCGGGGCTCTTGTCCACGAAGAGCGCGGCGGGCGAGTCCGCGCCCGCGCGCCGCACGACCGGCGCGTCCGCTTCCGCCGCGTCGCGCGGATCGACGACGCGCGTCGTGCGGTAGGCGGAGCACGCGCACAGCGCGGCGCACAAGATGGCGACGAGGGAGCGAGCGGCGAGGTCGCGCATCCCGCGATTGTCAGGGTGCGGGCGGGCCGCGGCAACCGCGCCGCGACGCCCGCGGCCGGCGACGCGCGGTTCTTACCGGCGCCTCACCCCGTCGACGGTCCCGCGCTATCGTGGAGGCATGAGCCTCAAGACCTCCCCCGCCGCGCTCGCGCGCGCCTCGGTCCTCGCCCTGTCCTCGACCCTCGCGCTGGCGGCCTGCGGCGGCGACGCGTCGATGAGCGGCGCCGACTCGGGCAGTGCCGACTCGAGCGGGGCGCCGGGCGCGGACGGCGCGTCGGCCGCGACCACGAGCGACGCCGCCGCGACGCGGGGCGCGCCCGCCGGCCCGGCGCTGCACCTCGAGGAGGTCGTCGTGCGCGACCCCGCGCGCCGCGACATGCCGGCGTACCGCCTGCTCGTCCCCGAGGGCTGGGAGCTCGAGGGCGGCGTCACGCCCGTCGGCCCCGGCTTCCACATGTTGCCGCTCTTCAGCGACGTGACGGTGCGCGCCCCCGACGGCCGCGGCGCGCGCTTCTGGGGCTTGCTGGAGTTCGGCTACGCGGACCGCGTGCCGCTGCCGCTCTTCGCGCCCTACGAGGGCCGCCCGTTCTTCCCGATCCCCGACTCGCTCGGCTCCTACTGGCGGCAGGTGTTCGAGCTGAGCCCGGCCGAGGGCGTGACGGACCTGGAGGTCGTCTCCGAGCGCGTGCTGAAGGACGCGACGAAGCACGTGCGCGAGATGCTGGCGCCGCTCGCCGAGAGCACGCGGCAGGAGAACCGGCAGCTGGCGATGACCGGCGAGTCGAAGGAGTTCTCCGTCGACGCGCGCGAGCTCGTGCTGCGCTACCTGCAGGACGGCGAGCCGGTGCGCGCGACCGTCTTCGCGACCTTCCGCCAGTCGATCTACCGCTACCCCGACGGGTCGATCCGCGCGGCGATGTGGAACATCGACCACATGTACGCCATGTTCGCGCCCGAGGGCGTCGACGCGACGACCGACCCCGCGATCGCCGCCGTCGTGCGCTCGCGCCGCGAGGACCCGGCGTGGCAGCAGGAGATCCAGCGCTGGTACCTCGCGAAGAACCGGCAGATCGTCGCCGAGGGCAACGCGAAGATCGCCGCCGCCGCGCGCGCCGCGGCGACCGCGCGCACGACCCAGACGCAGGACGTGCTCGACATCAGCTTCCAGGGCTGGAAGTCGCGCAACGCCGCGAACGACGCGGGCCACGCCTCGTCGGTGAACGCGATCCACGAGCGCACGACCTACGCGCAACCGGGCGGCACGACCGTCGACCTGCCGAGCCACTACCGCAACGTCTACACCGACGGCCAGGGCCACTACGTGCTGCACGACGACGCGAACTGGGACATCGGCGCCGACCCGGCGTGGAACCAGCGCGACTGGCAGCGCATCGAGCCGGTGCGGTGAACCGGCTCCGCGCGCGCGCCTTGCGGAGCCGCGCGCGCGGCCCGACAATCCGCCGCCTGTCGCCGGGACCCGGACCCCGGCGCGAGTCGTCCACCGGCCCTCGCCGCTCGAGAGGATCTCCCGTCATGATCGACGCCCGCCGCGCGCTCGCCTGCGCCCTCCCCTTCCTCGCCGCCTGCTCGAACGGAGCGCAGTGGCGCATGGAGGACGCCGCCGCCGCCGACTCGCTGGAGCTGCAGCTCGACGCGAGCGGCGTGACGCGCGAGATCGAGTATCACGTCGCCCCCGGGACCGTGCCGGACGCGGTGCACGAGGCGATGAACGCGCTGCACCCGGGCGGCGAAGCCGTCGGCGCGGAGCGCGAGTACGTCGGCGAGCTGCTCTGCTGGGAGCTGACCAAGGTCGTCGACGGCCGCGAGGTCGAGGCGATGTTCCTGGAGGACGGCACGCTGTACGCCGAGGAGGTCCAGCTCGACGCCGAGGCGGTGCCCGAGGCCGTGCGCGCGGCGCTCGAGGACTCCGAGTGGGGCGCGGTGACCTCCTGGGAGGAGATCCGCGACGCGGAGCGCGCGGTCGTGCGCTACCACGCGAAGACCGAGCGCAACGGGCGGCGCTACAAGCTGCTGCTCGAGACGGACGGCGCGCTGACCGCGGTCTTCCGCGAGGTCGCCGCCGAGGTCGAAGTGCCCGTGCGCTGACCGCCGCAGGGGCGGCGCGGCGCGCTATCATCGGGGGCGTGCCTCTCCACCTCTCCTCCGACGGATCGCGCTCCGTCACGATCACCGTCGACGTCCCCGGTTCCCCCGAAGAAGTCTGGCGCGCCGTCGCCAGCGGCCCCGGCGTGTCGTCGTGGTTCGTCCCGACGACCTTCGACGCGGACGCCGCCGGCGCGCCGCGCGCGATGACGAACGACTTCGGGCGCGGCATGCGCTCGCGCTCGACGATCACGGGCTGGGACCCGCCGCGCGCGTTCACCGCCGAGAGCCCCGACCTGGGCCCCGACGCGCCGCCCGTGCTGACCGAGTGGCGCGTGGAGCCGCGCGGTGACGGCGACGTCGACGGCTGCACCGTCCGCGTCACCCACCGCGTCGAGACCGCGTCGAACTCCTGGGACGTGCACCTCGAGGCGTGGGAGAGCGGCTGGCCCGCGTTCTTCGCCCTGTTGCGCTTCGTGCTGGAGCAGTTCCGCGACGAGCCCTGCGACGGCTTCTACTGCACGGGTTCCTTCGACGACGCCGACGAGGCGTGGGAGATCCTGGAGAGCGCGATGGACCTCGCGGACCGCGGCGCCGGCGACGAGTTCGAGGCGCGCGGCGACGCGCCGGACCTCGCCGGCCGGGTCGGCCGCGACGAGGACGCGCGCGAGCGCCTCCTGCGACTCGACCGCCCCGCGCCCGGCATGGCCCACCTGTTCGTGATGCCCGCCGGCGACCGCGCGACGGTGTGGATGCGCTTCGCCTTCTTCGGCGACGACGCGACGGAGGTCGCGGACGCGGAACGCCCGCGCTGGGAGGAGTGGTTCGCCGAGCGCTTCGGCGAGGTGCAGCGCGCGCGCTGAGCCCCTCCGCGCGGCTAGAATGCGGCCCTCGCTCCCCCACCGCTCGAACCGGAGGTCCGCATGCTGAACGCCATCCCCGGGCTGTCGCCCGACGTCGTCGCCTACTCCGCCGCGGGCAAGGTCACCGCGAAGGACTACGAGGACCACATCGTGCCCGCGATCGAGCGCGTGCTCGCCGCCGGCGACCGCCCGCGCTTCCTGTACGTGCTGGGCCCCGACTTCGAGGGCTTCGAGCTGCGCGCGATGTTCGCCGACGCGAAGGTCGGCATCAGTCACCTGTCCGACTTCGAGCGCATCGCCGTCGTGACCGACCACGACTGGATCGAGAACTCGGTGCGCGCCGTCGGCGTGTTCGTCCCCTGCCCCGTGCGCGTCTTCGAGGACGACGAGCTGGCGGAGGCCAAGGCGTGGATCGACGAGCGCGGCGGCGACGCGCTGGAGCTGACCGTCGCGCGCGACGGCGACCGCGCCCTGGTCCACGCGCGCCTGCGCGGCGTGCTCGACCGCGCCGCCGAGGACCGCCTGGTCACCGCCGCGAAGGAGGGCATCGGCGACGCGACCGCGGTGCGCGTCCTGATCGAGGCGACCGGCTTCCACGGCTGGCGCGAGCTGCGCGCGCTGTGGCAACACCTGCGCTTCGTCGTCGGCGTGCGCGCCAAGCTGGACCGGGTCGCGGTCGTCGGCGAGGCGAAGTGGCAGGAGCGCCTGGTGTCGACCGCCAAGCACGTCGGTCGCGTCGACGCGCGCTTCTTCGATGCGGACGACCTGGACGACGCGCTGGAGTGGGTGCGGGGCTGACCTCGCCGAGGTCCTCCGGCGACGATCCCGATCCCCGCCTCCGGCCGGATCCCCCGCGGACCGGCGCGATCCGCCGTCCCACCGGATCCGGCGCCCCCCCCGCGCAGCGGTCGGAGGGGCCGCAGGGACCGCGCTCCCCCCGCGGGATTCGGCCGAATTCCGGCGCGCCCGGTCGTTCCAGCGCTAGTCTCCCGGGTGTCGACGGCAGGCGGCGATCCCTCGCCCCCCGTCCGGCCGCGTCCGCCGCGGCCCCGGCGCACAACAGGAGTCCGTTCCGGACAGCGCGCCGCTCCTTCCTCGATCGCTCCGCTCGCTGTTGTCCCGGGCCGATCCCTGGCGCCCCGCCTCGTTCACGAGCCGCGCCGAAACGAGTCCCGTATCCGACGACACGCAACGCGCCGA
>JAUHYB010000234.1 GCA_030426745.1 bacterium | reverse complement strand
CTGGACACGATCCACGAACCGCTCTCCTCGTCGAAGTCCTTCGCGAGGTAGCCGGTGACGACGCGCGCGCTGACGCCGACGCTGCGCAACAGCAACACGGACGCCGCGGCGAAGTGCGTGCAGTGACCCGAACCGCGGTCGAACAGGGCCAGCACGCCGTCGAGGCCGGGCAGGTCGCTGGTGATCAGCTCGTAGTCGTACGCCGCGAAGTGCCGGCGCACCGCGGCCACGCGCGCCAGGTCGTCGTTCGCGCCGGCGGTGACCTCGCGCGCGAGGCGCGACAGCTCGGCGCGCCGCGGGGACGCGGGCGGCAACTGCCGCGTCGCGGGGGACGGGTGGTGCGCGGACCGGCCCGTCAGGTCGGGTGACCACCGCGCGTGGTCGCGCGCGCGCAGCTCGACCTGGAACCACTCGTGCGGCGCCTCGGGCAGCGCGGTCATGACGTCCGCCGAGTGCAGCACCATCGGCGCGCGCACCGCGAGCAGCGGGGACGGCGAGAACAGCGCGTACGACCCGGCGACGCCGACGCGCAGCGGGCGCTGGTAGACGGTCAGGCGCAGGTGCGGCGCGTCGGGGTGCTCGTCGTCCAGGGTCGTCCATCCGTCGCGCTCGCCGTCGGTCTCGTCGAACCAGGGCGTCAGCCCGGGGTCGCTGACGCGCACGCGCCGGGCTTCGAAGCGGTCCAGCGACAGGCCGCGCAGGTACAGCGGGCCGTCGGCGCCGGTCAGCGCCTCGTCGCCGCGCGCGGCCCAGACCTGCATGACCGGCCGGCCGGTGAAGTCGACGAAGCCCTCGCCCAGCGGCATGTCGTCGGCGAAGGGGTGCTCGACGCGCTCGCGCTCGCGCTCCGCCTCGGCGACGCGCTGTTCGCGCTCGGGGCGCGGCCGCGGCCGGGGCTTGTAGTGGTCGCCCAGGGGGCTGGGCAGCGCATCGAGCGCCAGCGACGCGAAGCCCGCGCCGACGACGACGAGCGGCAGCAGGATCCAGCCGGTCGTCGGGCGCACGCGCGTCAGCTCCGCCGGCGGCAACTCGCGCGGGCGGCGCCGGTCGTACCAGCGCGCGCGCACGGCCATCGACAGCGCCGGCGCCGCGCCGAGCGACAGCACGAGCTGCGCGAGGAACGCGAGCGGCCAGTGCGCGCCCGGCTCGAATACCAGCCCGCACGCGGCCGACGCCGGGCCGATCGCCAGCGCCCAGCACCACGTGCGCGGGTCGTTCGACAGCGAGTGCACCGCGACCTGCGCCGCGGCGGCCAGCGCCAGGAACCCGAGCGTGCCCGGCAGCTGGCTGGCGGCGACGAGCGCGACGACGGCGCACGCGATCGCGGGGACGCGCCGCGCGCGCCAGTACACCGCGGCGGTCGCGGCGGCGGCCAGCGCGGCGATCGCCAGGAAGGGGAAGGGTCCGTGCTGGCGGCCGAGCGAGTACGCGAAGGCCGCGCCGCCGACGGCAGCGGACGCCAGCGTCGCGCGTCGCACGACCGGCGCGATCACCGCGGGTCCCGTCGGCGGTCGCCTCACGCGGCACCTCCGCGCGGGCGGGGCGCGCGCTCGAGACCGACGTCGTGGTCGAACACGCCGCGCCACCACGACAGGTCGCTGTTCGGGCCGTCGCTGTCGACGTCGATCACGACCCAGTCGCGCGGCGCGTCCGGCACGCCGCGGCCGCCGCCCGCCAGGACCAGGACCAGCAGCTCGCCGGGGCGCGGCGGGTCGACGTGCGACGCGCCGCTCGGGCCGTCCTCGGTCTCGACGACGGCCAACTCGGCCAGCATCCGCCACAGCCGCGCGCGGTCGCCGGTCGGCGCCGAGGCGCGGTCGCCCAGCACCAGGCGCACGCGCCGCCCCTCGCGCAGGAAGCGCGCCGCCAGCCCCGCGACGATGCGCACCGCGCGATCGAACGACCGGCGGCTCGCGTCGCGCGTGCGCGTCTCCAGCACGAGCCGCACGTCGGGGCGCGCGGTGGCCTCGAACTCGCGCGCGTACAGCGCGCCGCGCCGCGCGGAGTGCTTCCAGTGCACGCCGCGCATCGACTCGCCGGCGCGCCACGGCCGCAGCGTGTGCAACTCCTCGTCGCCGCGCGACGGCGCGCGCGTGACGGCGGCGCGTCGGCCCGCGGCGCGGTCGATCTCGCGCAGGTCGCGGATGCGCGCGGGGCGGGGGAGGACCAGCACGTCGACGTCCAGCTCGAAGCGCTTGCGGCAACGCCACAGGCCCAGCGGGTGCGCGCTGGCCGCCGTCACGACCAGGCGCCGCACGCGGCCGCGGTCGGTCCAGCGCTGCGCGAACTCGACGACGGTCCTGCGCCCGCGCGGCAACGCGGCGCGGAAGCCGGCGGGGCGGTCCCCGCGCACGTGATCGGCGTGCAGGGTCAGCGCGCGCGGCGCCAGCGGTCCCGGCGTCGCGTGGAACGACAGCGGCACGCGCGCGAGCGACCCGGCGAACGCGCGGTCGTACTCCGGCGGCTCGACCGACAGCCCCCGCATCACGATCAGCGACGCGATCGCGTCGGCGATCAACACGGCCCACACCGTCGCGGCCAGCAGGTTCGCGGCGCCGCCGGCCGCCCACGCCAGCGTGGCCAGGCTGACGCCCGCGGGCATCAGGATCTTGCCCGCGACGGTCGGCTCCAGGCGCGTGCGCGCGGGCCGCGTGACCGGGCGCGCGTTCACGCCGGTACGGGCACCTCTTCGAGCAGCTCGATCAAGCGCGCCTCCGCGCCGCCGTCGTCCGCGTCTCCGCCCAGGTCCATGCGCGGCGTCGCGACGACGCGGTGGGCCAAGACGGGGACGGCCAGGCGCTTCACGTCGTCGGGCAGGACGTGGTCACGGCCCTCGAGCCGCGCGAGCGCCTGCGCCGCGCGCATCCACCCGATGCCCGCGCGCGGGGACGCGCCGAGCAGGAAGCGGCCGCTGGTGCGCGTCGCCTCGATCAGGTCCAGCGCGTAGTCCAGCAGCAGGTCCTCGACGTGCACCGCGCGCGCGGCGTCGATCTCGGCCAGCAGGTCCGCCTCTCCGAGCACCGGCTGCAGCGTCTCCAGCGGATCGCCCGCCAGCCGGCTGCGCAGCACGTCGCGCTCGGTGGCGCGCGACGGGTAGCCCAGGCGGATGCGCAGCAGGAAGCGGTCCAGCTGCGACTCGGGCAGCGGGTAGGTGCCCTCGAACTCCAGCGGGTTCTGCGTCGCGACGACCAGGAACGGCCGCGGCAGCGCGTGCACCTCGCCGTCGACGGACGCGCGGCGCTCGTTCATGCACTCCAGCAACGCGGACTGCGTGCGCGGCGTGGAGCGGTTCAGCTCGTCCGCCAGCACGATGTTCCCGAAGATCGGGCCGGGCCGGAACACGAAGCGTCCGTCGGTCGGCGACGGCGCCGAGAAGCCCAGCACGTCGGCGGGCAACAGGTCGGACGTGAACTGGATGCGCGAGAAGCGCACGTCGATCGAGCGCGCCAGCGCGCGGGCCAGCGTCGTCTTGCCGGTGCCGGGGACGTCCTCCAGCAGGACGTGACCTTCCGCGGCGAGGCCGACGACGGCCAGCGTGACTTCCTCGCGCTTCCCGCGCAGGACGCCGGAGACGTGGTCGACGAGGCGGGCGAGGGGCGAGGCGTGGGCGTCTTGATGCATCCGGGCTCCGGTCGGGGGCGACGCCCGATCCTACCCCGCGGCGCGCCGGCGGTTGCAGGATCGTGTCGCGCGAAGCGCGGGGGCGCGCCCGAGGGCCGCCTGCGCGACGCGCCGCCGGTCGCTAGGCTGGTGGGCGTGGCACGACGCGCGATCCTGGTGCTGTTGACGGTCGGACTCGCGGCCGCGGTGTACGTGGCCGACCGGCTGGCGCGCTCCGACCGCGTCGAGGCCGTCGTCCGCGAGGAGCGCGCCGCCCGCGCGCGGAGCGAATCGCGCGCGCAGGACCGGCTCGGCCCGCGCGCGACGCCCGACGATCGGCGCGCCGTCCCCGTCCTCGTGCCCGACGCGGTCATCGAGGAGGACGACTTGCCGCCGGTCGACGAGCCGACGACGAGCGACGGTCCCGCGCGCCTCACCTGGCCGGTGATGGACTCGAGCGGGCGGCCGCCGGAGGTCATCAGCCCGCTGCCGGACGCCTCGGACTTCGTGGGCCTCGACGGCGACTACGTGACCGCCGACTACGAGGACGGCACGCGCTGGTTCGAGGCGCACCGCGCGCTCGACGCGGACGGCGAGTGGCGCCGCGACGGCCTGTGGACCTGCTGGCACTCGAACGGCGAGCTGCACGAGCAGGGCGCCTTCCGCGACGGCGTCGAGCACGGCGCGTGGTCGTGGTGGTACCCGGACGGCAACCGCATGTCGACCGGCGCGTTCACCGCGGGCGCGCGCGACGGCGCGTGGCGCTGGTACTACGACACCGGCGACCTGGCCGTCGTCGGCGCGTATCGCGACGGCACCGCGGTGGGGACGTGGACGATGTACCACACGAACGGCGTGCGCCAGGCGGAGGGCCCGTTCGCGAACGGGCGGCCGAACGGCGCGTGGACGGTGTGGAGCTGGAACGGCGCGGTGGACGCGTCGCGGACGGGCGAGTACGTGGACGGGGAGATGGTGGAGTGAGTCGGCGGTGGGGATGGCGGCGATGGGGGACGGTGGTCGCGATCACGGTTGCGTGCGCGTCCTGTTTCGACCCCGGCGCTAGGTTCAGCGCCGAGGAGTGGCGGGACGCGAACGCGGAGCAGCGCGGGGCGATGTTGCACGACCTTTCGAACCGTGTGCTGCGCGAAGGGATGACGGTTCACGAGGTCGCCGCTCTGCTCGCCCTGCCCGATCCGCAGCCGGTGAGCTGGAGCTACGACATCACGCCGGCGACGGATCACGAGGCGGGCGCGCCCGCGCGGCTCGTGCTGAAGGGCGGGTCTTCCTACGCAGGCGCCGCGATCCTGTTCGACGCGCGCGGTTCGGAGGTCGAACTCCCGGGGGAGGCCCCGATCTTCTTGGAAGCGGCGCAGGCCGTCGTACGGGACGGCGGAGTCGAACTCTGGTGCCGCAATGCACCTGGGGACCGCGCGCGCCTCGCGGCGCCGCTCGCGTACGCGATCAACCACCGCTGGCCGGCGGAAGCGAGCCTCGAGGAGTTGCGCGCGTGCGGCGCGCCGCAGTTCGACACCGTGACGGTGGTGACCGACGGGGTCTCGTACATGTCGTTCGAGCAGCACCTGTACCTTCGATTCGACGGAGACCACCTGGACTCCTGGAGCGTTTTCCGCGACTGATCGCGCCCAGGCGGGTGAGACGATGAAACGAATGAACGGCAAGCACATCCTCCTCGGCGCGGCGGCAACGATCGCGGCGCTCGTCGGCGTCGCGCGCGTGGCGCCCGCGGCTACTTTCCAAGAAGAAGCGATCGACTACGAGCTCGAGGTCGAGACGGCGCTCGACGAGCTCGAGTCGCGCTGCGGCGGCTTCTTCGACGCCAAGGACATCGACTGGAAGA